>JBPCOR010000148.1:0-6554 GCA_051000035.1 Mycobacteriales bacterium
CGAAGGTCCCAGGTTCGACGCAGCAGCGGCTCGTGGTCCCAGCGCAGCGCTGCGAGATCCGCGAGATCGGTCAACGCCTCGCCAGCGAGGCCGATGTCGGTCTGGCCGAGCCGGACCCGCCGACGCATTGCCGCCGTGACCTCGACGTCGAGCAGGTGCGGCACGTGCAGGTCAGGATCGAGCCGAAGCCGTTCTCGGGCGCGTGCTCCGGCGCCGCCGGCGCTGAGCAGCGATGCGACGACGACCGACGCATCGACGACGATCACTGTTCCGGCATCGTGTTCTCGGGACGCTCCGCCGTAACGGCCGCGCGTGCCTCGGCGAAGGTCATCCGGTCACCGGCGCGGGCTGCCGCCCGGTCGAGCAGGTCGGCGAGCGATGGCCGCCGCGCGAGCCGGGCGAGCTCCTGGCGGGTGAAGTCGGACAAGCTCATCCCGGCGGCGGCCGCACGACGACGCAGTTCGGTGTGCACGTCGTCGGGTACGTCGCGGACCTGCAGCATCTTCGTCACAGTTGCATGTTACCCGCATGTATCGACAGGCGGCACGCATGCATCGCCTCGACCGTCCTGCCGCCGTCGCGGACAGACCAAGGCCAAGGCCCAGCACACCCCGGCGGCCGCGCCACTCACAAGGTGACGGCGGGACGACCCAGCCGCCAGGACGACAGCACCTCATACCGCGGTCTGGGGCCGAGGTGGCTGCGGATCAGCTGCATCGCGGTGACGTCGCATGCCGGTCCGAGGTACGCCGACAGAGCCGCCGCGATCGGGCGCCCCGCCGCGCCCGATCCGGCCATGCGACCCGTCCCCGGCCAGCGGCCGACGGTCAGGTGCGGCTGGAATCGCCTGCGCTCCCGTTCTATCCCCGCCTCGGTGGCCGCCGCGCCGATCCGCGCCGCGAGCTCGGCGAGCCGGTCGATGTCGGCGACAGCACCGCCGGCAACGCCGATCCAGAGTACCCGGGGAGGCCCGCCACGGACCGGGAACGTGCCCGCCCCGGCGAGACGCAGCGAGATCGCCACCGATGCCGAAGCCGCAACCGCTAGCCGGTCGCCGAGGTCGCGCATCCGGTCCGGACCGACCTCGCCGAGGAACTGCAGCGTCAGGTGCCAGCGCGCGGGCGGGGTCCATTGGGGAGACCGCGGCGCGTCGGCGTGCTCGCAGAGCGCGGCGCTCAGATGCGATCGGGCGGATTCCGGGAGCGGTGCGGCGAGGAAGAGGCGCACCGGTCAGCGGGCGCGCAGCGCCAGGCCGGCGTCCTCCAGCGCCGCTTCGATGCGCAGCCGCTCGACATCTCGGCTCACGCCCGGCGGCAGGTCCAGAATGTTCTGCGGGATCGCAAGCGCGCGGCTGGCCTGCACGAGCACGTCGTCGTAGGCCATCTCCAGCCCGCGCTGCCGGGCGAATGTCGTCCCCCGGGCGGCGCGCGCACAGCTGCCCAACCGGCGCAGGTCGGCGGCGATCTGACCCACCGGACGGCCGTCGGGAACCAGGACGGGCGGCCGGTGGGCGACGCGCCGGCCGATGGCGCGAACCTCGTCGGAGTGCTTGCAGAACCACCGGAGGGCACCGAAGATCGCCGGCGCCGCGAACACCATGACGACGTAGCCCACGATGTTGCCCGTCATCCCGCCCATGGTGCGAACGGTAGGTGGTCGGGGCGGAGCGGGCAATGCCTTCGCCGCGGTCACCGGCGAACGCGTGCCGCCGCCTACCGGTGCCGCACCGTTTCGGCGCCAGAGCACTCTGGCCCGGGCCGGACGTCTAGCGCCGCGCGCCGGTCGGCAGGTGCGGGTTCAGGTTGCCGAGCCGAGGCAGCCCGGAGCGTGCGGCCGGTTCGGAGCGCCGCAGCGGCAGCCGCAGGCCCTCGCGCCGGGCCAGGGTCAGCCCGAGCACGATCGCGGCCAGCATCGAGGCGACACCACCGACCGCGATGCCGGCCCGCGGGCTGGTCAACTGCGCGGGCCAGCCGACCGCGAGCGCGCCGAACGGCGCGCCGCCCATGAAGGCCAGCAGATACAGCGACATGACCCGCCCGCGCATGGTGGGCCCCGCGCCGTACTGCATCGAGGAGTTCGCCGCGTTGATGAAGGAGAGCGAGGCGATCCCGGTCGGCACCAGCACGATCGCGAAGGTGAGGTACGTCGGCATGACCGACGCCGTGGTCTCGAGCAGCCCGAAGGCGAATGCCGTGCCCAGCAGCAACCGCAGCCGCGGCCGGCAGGTGCGCCGGGTCGCGAGCAGCGCCCCGATGAGCGAGCCGACGGCGATCGCGGTCGACAGCGACCCGTAGGACCAGGCGCAAGTGTGGAAAACGCCCTTGGCCATCAGGGCGATGGTGATCTGGAAGTTCAGGCCCAATGTCGCGACGACGAAGACGAGCAGCAGCGGCAGCATCAGGTCGGGCCGATCGCGGACGAACCGCAGCCCCTCGCGCAACTGCCCCTTGGTGCGGGGCACCGGCTTGGCGCGGCGCAACTCGCTCTCCCTCATGGCGAGCAGGCCGGCGATCACCGCCAGGTAGGACGCGGCGTTGACCAGGAACAGCGGTCCGGTCCCGATCACGGTGATCAGCAGGCCGGCGACCGCCGGGCCGATGATGCGGGCCGAGTTGAATGTCGCGGAGTTCAGGCTGACCGCGTTCGCGACATCGTCCTTGCCGACCATCTCCACGGCGAAGGACTGCCGGGTCGGGTTGTCGACCACGGTCACCACACCGAGGGCGAAGGCGAGCAGGAAGACGTGCCAGCTGGCCACGACGCCCGCGACGTCGAGGATTCCCAGGGCGAGTGCGGACAGGCCCGACAGTGCCTGGGTCAGCATGAGCAGCCTGCGTTTGTCGTACCGATCGGCGATGACACCGCCCCACAGGCCCAGCCCCAGCGTGGGGGCGAACTGCAGCGCGGTGACGACGCCGAGCGCCGTACCGCTGTTGTGCGAGAGATTCAGGACCAGCCAGTCCTGGGCCACCCGCTGCATCCACGTGCCGGTGTTGGAGACGACCTGACCACCGGCGAAGAGCCGGTAGTTGCGCACCCGCAGCGAGCGGAACATGCTGCCACGCGCCTTGGCCGGGACAGAGCGGTCGGCCTTCCGCACCCCCGGCGCCGCACCGGTCAGGACTCCACCAGGCGCGTGATCACCTCCACGGCATCCCGCAGCGTCTGTCGATCCGGTTCTGGTAGGTCCTTGATCTTCGTGCACAGCCACGCCTCTCGGGCGCGCACCTCCTCGGTTACGAGCTTCGTGCCGACATCGGACAGCGCCACGATCGACTGGCGCCGGTCGACCGGGTCGGCCTGGCGGTCGATCAATCCGCGTTCCTGCAGCGCCGTCAGGACTCTGGTCATCGACGGTGGTTGCACCTTCTCGTGGGCGGCGAGCGCCCCGGGCGTCATCGCACCGTGCCGATGCAGCGTCGACAGGGCGGCGAGCTGGGTGAGCGTGACGGAGTTGTCGGCCCGCTGCGACCGCAGACGCCGGTTCAGCCGGACGACGGACAGCCGAAATGCGCTCGCCAGCCCGCCCGAGGTACGGGTCTCCGTCTTGGTCATATTGTTAGCATACCTCACTAACTTCCGGAGCGCTGCCGGATCCCCGGGCAGGTCAGCCGATCCCGAGCCAGGCCTTGATCGGGTGCAGCGCGAAGTAGACGACGAAGAGGACCGCGACCGCCCACAACAGCGGGTGCACCTCCCGGGCCCGACCGCTGATGGCGCGCAGGAACACCCAGCTCACGACGCCGGCGCCGATGCCGTTGGTGATCGAATAGGTGAACGGCATCAACACCATCGTGAGGAACGCTGGGATGGCGATCGCGAAATCGGTGAAGTCAAGGGTCGTGATCTGGCGCAGCATCAGCGCGCCGACGACGACCAGCGCCGGCGTCGCGGCCTCCGAGGGCGCCACCTCGACCAGCGGCGTGAAGAACATCGCCACCACGAAGAGCCCGCCGGTGAGCACGCTCGCGAGACCGGTCCGCGCGCCGTCCCCGACCCCGGCGGCGGACTCTACGTAGGCCGTCGCCGACGACGCGCTGGTGGCGCCCCCGGCTGCGGCGGCAAGTGAGTCGACCACCAGCACGCGGCCGAGTCCGGGGAGCTCGCCGTTGTCATCCAGCAGGCCACCGCCGGCGGCGACGCCGACCACGGTGCCGATGGTGTCGAAGAAATCTGACAACACCAATGTGAAGACAATGAATGCGGCGGTCAGGACACCCACGCGCGCGAACCCGCCGCCGAGGGAGAAATGCCCGACCAGCGAGAGGTCCGGCGTTCCGACGACATGGTGCGGCCAGCGCGGGACGTTGAGCTGCCACCCACCGGGGTTCTTCGCGCCGGCCGCGCCGACGTGCGCGATCGACTCGACGATGATCGCCACGATCGTGCTCACCACGATGCCGATCAGGATCGCACCTCTGACCTTGCGTGCCATCAGCGCTGCGATCAGCAGCAGCCCGACGATGAAGACGGACGTCGGCCAGCCGAGCAGATTGCCCGACGGGCCGAGCTGCACCGGCACGGTCGTCTGCGCGGCGTCGGGGATCCGGCGTACGACGCCCGCATCGACCAGTCCGATGATGGCGATGAACAGGCCGGTGCCGACGCCGATCGCGGTCCGCAACGGCGGCGGGATCGCCCGCAGGATCGCCTTTCGAAGGCCGGTCACCACGAAGACGGTGATGACGAGGCCCTCCCACACCACCAGGCCCATCGCCTCCGGCCAGGTCATCTGGCTGGCGACGCTGACCGCGACGAAGGCATTGAGGCCGAGACCGGTCGCGATCGCGAAGGGGTAGCGGCCGATGATCCCCATCGCGATCGTCATGACCGCGGCGACCAGCGCGGTGACCGCGGCGACCTGCGGGATGCCGAGAGTGTGCTTGGCCAAATCGGGCGGCGTTGCGATGATCAGCGGGTTGAGCACCACGATGTAGGCCATCGTGAAGAAGGTGACGAGGCCACCACGTAACTCCCGGCGGATCGTGGATCCGCGGGCGGAGATGCTGAAGTAGCGGTCCAGCGACGTCGTGCTGGATGTCCGGGCCGGTGCCTCGGGCGCGGTCGTCATGGGCGGGTCCCTTCGGGCTCGTCGGTGCCGCATCGCCTGGTCCGCCGGTAGCCTGCCGCATATGGCACCGTCGGCGCGAGGGTCGGGGCAACGCCGGCGCCGGGCGGTGATGCTGCCCTCGCCCCCGCCGCTGGACGTCGACCTCGCGACGGTCATCGGTGTGGGCACCGCGTTGTGGCTCGCCGCATTCGTGGTAGCGCTGATCCTGCGCCCGCACGGCGACGACCTGTGGCTGTGGGCGTGCCTCGCCGGCGCGGTCCTCGGCGGCGCCGGCTTCGTCGTGATGACGGTGCAGAAACGCGCCACCGCCGGGCGCACGGACGGCTCGAGGTAGACCTGCCTCCACCCGCGCACGGGTGACGTGACCGGGGAGCGCCACCTGCCTCGGCGGCATATTTATGCCACTGGGGCATATCCCGCGCGAGGAAGCCCATGCCGCCGGCGACCGCGCCGACGCGATCGTTCAGCGCAGCGAATCCTCGGCCGACAGCAGCGGATCGTCAGGACTGCGCAGCGCCTCGACGCAGGCTGCCCGCAGTTCCCACCGGCGCAGCCGCCAGGCCAGCGCCCGACCGAGCGCGCCGGCGCCGGCCGGTTCGTCGACATGGTCGACGTCGCCGTCGGGCCACCACCGCACCGAGACACCGCCGACTTCGAGCCCCCGGTGGACGGCGACCTGCCCACCGGGAACCACGGCGCCGCAACGGGCCGCGGCGGCCACCGCGCCAGGCATGGCCGACCACGCCTGCCGTCGCCCTCCCGTCGGTGCGGCAACCCGCACCAGATCCGACCCGAGCGACACGTCGAGCAGCTCCGCGACCGCCGTCGGATCCGACCCCGCCGCGGGCACGACGGCCCGGTCCAGCAGCGGCAACAGGTAGGGCAGATCGACGACCACCGCGTGGTCGCAGCCGACCACCCGATCGGCCCCGACCCGGACCCAATCGGGTCGATCGACATCGACACCGTCCAGTGCCGTAGCCAGTCGGGGATAGATCTCGCGTAGCAGCACCAGGTCCACCAGCCGCCGCCAGTCGGCGAGGCGCCACAGCAGATCCGTGGCGCGGTCGACATCGGCCAGCACGTCCTCGACGTCGTGCAATACGCCGGTCAGCGCGGCCAGGTCGGCATCCACCTCGGCGACGTCGTACAACCCGCGGAGCAGCACAGCGTCGACCGTCCGCAGCCGGTCTGGCCGCTCACCGCCGAGCACGGGGTGCGACGACAGCCACCAACGGGTATAGGACGGCACGTCGTGCCGGCGCTCACCGGCGGTCACGGTCACCGGGTCGACCGTGACGGCCCGCAGCCGCGGCGCCGCGAGCTCGCGAAGCGCTGTCCCACAGGCGTTTTCGGCGACCAGCTCCAGGTCGCGGACGGCTCGGAAGTCGCTGATGACGGGCGGGACGGTGCCCTCCGGCGCCGCTGCCGCCAGCCGGTCGAGCACGGTGTCGCGCCAGTCCTCGATGCCGTCGAGGTCGTC
>JBPCOR010000153.1:0-5533 GCA_051000035.1 Mycobacteriales bacterium
TTGATGCTGGCGGTGGGATGTGCTGGCTGGATGAGGCGCGGAGCGTACCCGGCATGACGGTGTCCGGCCGGGTGCACCGCGTCAGGTCACCCGCTTCGGTGATGATGACCTCCACCGGCGCGGCCCGGCCGTTGTAGCGCGAGCTGAACGACGCGCCGTAGGCGCCGGCATCGGCGAGCGCGACCAGATCCCCGCGGTGCAGGCGCGGCAGCCGGTGGATCCCGAAGGAGTCCGTCGACTCGCACACGGGGCCCTCGACCGCTGTGTCGACGTCGGGTTCGGCCGTATTCTCGGCGGCCCGGAGCGCGTGCACGGGGTGTCGGCTGCCGTAGAGTGCCGGCCGGATCAGCTCGGTCATCCCGGCGTCGATGACGACCTGCTGTGCGTACGGCGGTCGGCGGCGCGAGTGCAGCACCCGCGCGACGAGGAATCCGGCGCCCCCGACGAAATACCGGCCCGGCTCGATCGCGTGGCGCCGCGGCAGGTCGAGGCCGGCGGCGGCCAGCTGAGCTGCGAGCGCTGCCGCGAATGCCTCCGGCGTCGGCGATCCCGGTCCGGCGATCGGGAACCCGCCGCCGAAGTCGACCGTGTCGACGGTGTTGCTGTCGACCGTGTCGCGGACCGTGTCCATCCCCCTGTCGCCGCCGGCGACCGTGTTCAGCTCGTCGTCACCGGCGACCGTGTTCAGCTCGTCGCCGCCGGCGACCGTGGCCCGCACCTCGTCGAGCAGTCGCACCGCTCGCACGCCGGCGTCCGCCCAGGCGCCGACGTCGCGCAGGTCCGAGCCGGCGTGGACGTGGATCCCGCGCAGCCGCAGGCCACCGCCGATGGCGCCCGAACGCACCAGGGCCAGGATTTCCGCCGTGGCCATCCCGAACTTGCTCGCCTCGTGTCCCACGGCGAACTGCGCCTGCGTCTCCGGCTGCACCTGCGGATTGAGCCGGACCAGGATATCCAGGCGGGGCCGGCCACCGGCGCCGAGGCCGTGCCGCTCCGCGATGGCCGCGAGCGCGGCCGTTTCGGCGGCGGATTCCACGGCAAGCCAGCGCGGCGGCGTCCCGGCCGCGGCCGCCCGCACGGCATCCTCGAGCTGTGCATCGGTCTTGCCGATGCCCTCGAAGGTCACCTCGGACGGCGGTACGCCTCCCGCCGCGGCCAGCGCCCACTCGCCGGAGGAGACGACGTTCGCCCCGATTCCACGGCCGTGTAGGGCCGCGACGATGGCCGGCAGGTCATTGGCCTTCAGCGAGTACTGCACGATCCAGGGCGCCGGAAAGGCCGCCAGCATCTGCTCGGCCGCCCACTGCAACGAAGTGGCGTCCACGACGTAGGCCGGGGTGCCGACGGTGTCCGCGGCGTGCGCGAGCACCGGCGCCACGGCTTGCGCCGTGCGTAGCCCGGTGTCTTCCGCGAGCGGCATCCGGGGAGTACAACATGATTCAGATTTCGCGGTCAAGGCACCCGTCTGAAGGAAATCATCCCGTAACAATGTGGTCGCCGGAGGGTGCAGAATGACCGATCCGACGCCGTCGGGAGTATCGGAGCGGATCCGGCTGCGCACCGCCGATCTCTCGCCGTCCGAGCGCCGGGTCGCCCGGGCACTGCTCGCCGGGCCCCCGACGATCGGGCTCGAGTCCGCGGCGCGCCTCGCCGAGCACGCCGGGGTCAGTGGCCCGACCGTCAGCCGCTTCGTGCAGCGACTCGGATTCGACAGCTACGGTGCTTTTCAGCGGGCGCTGCACGACGACATCGCGGCCCGGGTCGCCTCGCCGGTGGAGGTCTACCGGGCGCACCGGGCCGGGCGTTCCGGCAACGGTGCCGCCGACCTACTGGCCGAGCGCGGGCGGGCCCTGGGCGATGCGGTGGCAGGTAGCGTGCAGGCGCTCGACCCGGGCGATGTCGCGCGCGCCACCGGGTTGCTTGCGGACCCGCGCCGGGCGGTCGTCACGACCGGCGGGTGGTTCAGCCAGGTCCTCGCGGGCTACGTCGCCGCGATCCTGCGCGAGGTCCGGCCGCGGGTGCGGGCTATCCCGCCGGTGGCGAGCGAACGGGCGGCCGCGATCGCCGACGCCGGCAAGAAGGACGTCGCGGTCATCTTCGACTTCCGGCGCTACGAGCGCGACACCTTCGACTTCGCGGCCGGCATGCGTGCGGCCGGCGCGCGGATCCTGCTCTTCACCGACCCGTGGCTCTCCCCGATCGCGGAGCTGGCGGACGCGGTGCTGCCGGCCCGGGTGATCGGGCCGTCGCCGTTCGAGAGCCTGACGCCGACTCTCGCCGTGCTGGAGGTGCTGGTGACGACGGTCGCAGACGCGCTCGGAGAGGCCGGTCACGCCCGGTTCGAGCGCTTCGGTGGGATCGCGGACCGGTGGGTACGTCCCTGGCCGGCCGCCGGCGCCGATGGCGGCCGGGCGCGGCTGGACCGGCGCGGTTGAAGCGCCCACCGACCGCCTCGCGAGCGCGTCGGAGGTGCCGTCGTGACTGCGGACCCGGTGATCTGCGACCATGACAGTGCGTACTGCAAGCAACGTCGCCTGCGGTCCGGCGCACTACCCGAACGGGCCGGACCCCTGGCTGACTCGCGCCCGTCCGGCGATCCCGGCAGCGCCCGAGCCGTAGGAGGAGCGCATGTCGATAGGTGACAGCTTCGTCACCGCCGGAGATCTGGACGTGACGGGCATGAGCGCACCCGCGCACGACTCCGAGGCGGTCCAGCTGCTGACCCCCGAAGGCGAACGCGTCGAGCATCCCGCGTACGGCCTCTCGCTCTCCGACGAGGAGTACCGCGGGCTCTATCGCGACCTCGCGCTGGTCCGGCGTATCGACGTCGAGGCGACCGCGTTGCAGCGCCAGGGCGAGCTCGGCATCTGGGCGTCGCTGCTCGGGCAGGAAGCCGCGCAGGTCGGCTCCGGTCGCGCGCTCGCGCCCGATGACATGGCGTTCCCGACCTACCGCGAGCACGGCGTCGCGTGGTGCCGCGGGGTCGACCCGCTGACCCTGCTGGGCCTCTTCCGCGGGACCAACCTCGGCGGCTGGGATCCCAAGGAGCACAACTTCAACCTCTACACGATCGTCATCGGCTCGCAGACCTTGCACGCCACCGGCTACGCGATGGGTGTGCAGCGCGACGGCGGCGACTCGGCGACGATCGCGTATTTCGGCGACGGCGCCTCCCGTCAGGGCGATGTCAACGAGGCGTTCGTCTTCGCGGCGGTCTACAACGCGCCGGTCGTGTTCTTCTGCCAGGACAATCAGTGGGCCATCTCGGCGCCGCAGGACCGCCAGACACGGATCCCGCTGTACCAGCGGGCGAACGGCTTCGGTTTTCCCGGCGTGCGCGTCGACGGCAATGACGTGCTCGCCTGCCTCGCGGTCACCCGTAAGGCACTCGCCGATGCCCGCAGCGGCCAGGGGCCGACGCTGATCGAGGCATTCACTTACCGCATGGGCGCGCATACCACCTCCGATGACCCGACCCGATATCGCCTTGCCACCGACCTCGAGGCGTGGAAGCTCAAGGACCCGCTGGAGCGGATGCGGTCGTTCCTGTTCAAGCAGCAGCTCGCCGACAAGTCATACTTCGACGAGCTCGACGCCGAGGCCGACATCCTCGCCCGGCGGCTGCGCACCGAATGCCGCGAAATGCCCGACCCGCCGCCACTGTCGATGTTCGACGCGGCGTACGCCGAGCAGCCCGCCTACATCGCCGAGCAGCGGGACCGTTTCGGCGCCTACCTGGAGTCCTTCGAGGGGTCGGCGCACTGATGGCTGTCACATGCGTGCGCCACCTTTCCTGCGCTCCTGCTGTGTGCTCGGAAAGGATGGCGCACTGATGGCTGTGTTGACGATCGCGAAAGGCCTCAACGAGGGCCTTCGCAAGGCGATGGAGACCGACCCGAAGGTCGTCATCATGGGCGAGGACGTCGGCAAACTCGGCGGCGTCTTCCGGGTCACCGACGGCCTGCAGAAGGATTTCGGCGAGGACCGCGTGATCGATACGCCGCTGGCCGAGTCGGGCATCATCGGTACGGCGATCGGGATGGCGATTCGCGGCTTCCGCCCGGTGTGCGAGATCCAGTTCGACGGATTCGTCTTTCCCGGCTTCGACCAGATCGTCACGCAGCTGGCCAAGATGCACAATCGCTCGGCCGGCACCGTGAAGGTGCCGGTCACAGTGCGGATCCCCTTCGGCGGCGGCATCGGTGCGGTCGAGCACCACTCCGAGTCACCAGAGGCGCTGTTCTGCCACACCGCCGGGCTGAAGGTCGTCGCCTGCTCCAACCCGGTCGATTCCTACTTCATGATCCAGCAGGCGATCGCGAGCGATGACCCGGTGATCTTCTTCGAGCCCAAGCGCAGGTACTGGGACAAGGCCGAGGTCGATACGTCAATGGCGCCCGAGCCGCTGCATACAGCCCGGGTCGTCCGCCCGGGCACCGACGTCACGCTCCTCGCCTACGGCCCGATGGTGAAGACCGCGATGGATGCCGCGACCGCGGCCGCGGCCGACGGCCACGACCTGGAGATCATCGATCTGCGCACGCTCTCGCCGCTGGACATGGCGCCGGTGCTGGACTCGGTGCGCCGTACCGGCCGGTGCGTCGTCGTGCACGAGGCGCCGGGCAACGTCGGGGTCGGGGCCGAGCTCGCCGCCCGGATCACCGAGGACGCGTTCTTCTCGCTGGAGGCCCCGGTACTGCGGGTCACCGGTTTCGACACGCCCTACCCGGCCTCGCGGCTGGAGGAGGACTACCTCCCCGACCTCGACCGCGTCCTGGACGCCGTCGACCGCTCGCTCGCCTTCTAGCACGCTTCGCCGGACGGGAGAGACAGTGCCCACGCTTCGCGAGTTCAAGCTTCCCGACGTCGGGGAGGGCCTGACCGAGGGCGAGATCCTCAAGTGGCTGGTCCAGCCCGGCGACACCGTCACCGACGGCCAGCCGATCGTCGAGGTCGAGACCGCCAAGGCCGCGGTGGAGCTGCCGTGCCCGTTCGACGGTGTGGTCGCGAAGCTTCATGTCGACGAGGGAGCGACCGTCGACGTCGGTACGCCGATCGTTTCGGTCGACGTCGATCCCGACGGCGCGCATGTTGTGGTCGACGTCGATCCCGGTGGCGACCCGGGTGGCGCCGCAACCGGCGTTGCGGCGGTCGATGACGCACCGGCCGTGGCGGTGGACGACATGGTCCCGGAGATCGCCACGCCAGGGGCGGACGAGGCGATCGAGCCCGGCCTGATAGGCGGTCCGGCCCCGGGCGGCCGCACGTCGGTACTAGTCGGCTACGGCCCGAAGTCGACCCAGGCCGTACGACGCGCACGCAAGCCCGCCCCCAGCCGGGCTGAGCCGGCACCGCCCGCGCCGCCCGCCTCGACCGCGCCGCCCGCCTCGGCCGCGCCGCCCTCCTCGGCCGCGCCGCCCGCCTGGGCCGCGCCGCGGCAGCCGGCCGACGACACGCGGCGCACGCTTGCCGAGCCGCCGGTGTGCAAGCTGGCCAAGCACCTCGGCGTTGACCTCGGCGTCCTTGCCGGGTC
>JBPCOR010000172.1:0-4644 GCA_051000035.1 Mycobacteriales bacterium
GTCCTGCAGCATGTGGGAACCTTCGAAGACGGCGTCGCAACGGCGTCGCTGACCGTCTTGACGGGAACCGATCAGCTCGAAGGCGCCGCTGGTGCCATCGACTTTGTCGCCGCCCCACAACCATCACTAATCCTGAGTCTCGACTGATCGGGTGGGCCGCCGAATCACCACCACGGGCCAGTGAGCACGCCAAACGGCCGCACGGCACCGCGCGGTGCCTGGCGCACGTCTGGCTGCTCCCGCCAGGTCACCAACGCTGACTGCACTCGGTCGCGAGTACGCGGTCTAGCAGGCCAGCGGGTGCCTGGTAGGAGCCTTGTGGGCGGCGGCCCCGGGAGTAGCCCGGGCGGAGGTTGCCTGGCGGGCGAGGTCGGGCACAATGTCGGCGTGTCCGACCGATCCAGCACCGGCCGCGAACCGCGGAGCAGCGAAGCCGCCGAACTGCCGCCCGACATGGCCGATGAGCTGCCCGGGAGCCAGAGCATGACCGGGCCGGGCGGTGTGGTGACGCTCGAGGTGCCGGCCGAGGCGTCCTACGTCTCTCTCGTCCGGACCACGACCGCGGCGCTGGCAGCCAGGGCGGATTTCACCCTGGATGAGATCGACGACGCCCGGGTGGCGATCGACGAGGCGTGCACCCTGCTGCTTGCCGGCGCCGGGCCCGGAGCGCGGATGCGCTACGAGGGCGCGCCCGGGTCCGATGACCTGCGCGCGGCGGTATCGATTCGGCCCTCGGGCGGCGAACCGCCGCAACGGTCGTCCTTCGCCTGGACCGTCCTGACGGCGCTCGCATCCGACGTCGAGGTGGAGTCCACCGCCGACGGTGTCGTGACGATCACGGTGCACTGCGTGCGGCACCCGCGGCCGTGACGGCTCCCGGCGCAGGCCAGCCGGCGCCGGGTCGGCAGGCATCTGCCGGGGAGGCCGGGCGGGCCGACCGGGACCGCGCCGGGGAGTTGCTGACCGCGCTGGCCGAGCTGGACAGCGGCGGCCCGCCGTGGGTGGCCGCCCGGGAGGAGCTCGTCCGGATGCACCTTCCGCTGGTCGAATACCTGGCCCGGCGATTCTGCGGCCGCGGTGAACCGCTGGACGACCCCGTGCAGGTCGGCACGGTCGGCCTGATCAACGCCGTCGATCGCTTCGACGTCACGCACGAGGTGCAGTTCGCCACGTTCGCAACCCCGACCATCGTCGGGGAGATCAAGCGGCACTTCCGGGACCGGGGCTGGATGATCCGGGTGCCCCGCCGGCTGCAGGAGCTCCGGTCGGCGCTCGGCTCGGCAACCGAGGAACTCACCCATGCGCTGGGCCGCTCGCCGACGGTGCGGGAGCTGGCCGCGCGGCTCGCGGTGGGTGAGGACGAGGTCCTCGAGGGTCTGGACTCCGCCCGGGCCTACACCACGGCGTCGCTGGACGCCGGGCTCGGCGACGCGGCCAACCCGATCGTCGACTCACTCGGCGCCGATGACCCCGGCCTGGACCGGGTGGAGGCGCGGGAGGCGGTGCGGCCGCTGTTACGCCAGCTCCCGGACCGGGAGAAACGACTGCTGTCACTGCGATACTTCCAGGGCAAGACGCAGTCGGAGATCGCCACCGAACTGGGTATCTCGCAGATGCACGTGTCCCGGCTGCTCACCCGCACCCTGCAGACTCTGCGCGAGGCGCGGCGGGCGCCCTAGCTGGTGGCGGTCAGCGCCCGTCCCGCCCCAGCGCCACCCGGGCGGTGGGCGTCGCAAGCAGGTAGAGGACTCCCAGCGCCACCACCAGCAGCGGGACCCCGTAGGCCGGACGGGCGGCCTGCAAGGCGAGGCTGACGCCCACCGGCACCAGCACGATCTGCACGACGGCGACCGGTGACCTCGCCCACGTCCGGCGGGCCAGCAGGGCACGCGCCAGCAGGACAAGAACCACGGCACCGCCCACCGCGAGTGCAGCCGTCCACAGCGCCGCGGCACGGCTGGTCGGATGGCCCGCGAACAGCGAGACGACGTAGAACGCCGCCACCGCTAGCAATCCCAGCGCCTCGACCACCAGTAACCCGGCCGCGCCGCCTACCGGTCCGGCAGCGCCGACACGGGCGACGTCGCCCCCGCCGCGGCGGCCGCGACGACCGCCGGCCGGGCCGGGATCCGGCCGGTCGGGTGGACGCTCGCCGGCGGGAGGACGCGGCACAGCGAGGATGCTACCGGCCGGTATTCTGCGAGCCATGCGCGCGCTGCTGGTCGTCAATCCGGGGGCTACCGCAACGAGACAGCGCGGGCGTGACGTCCTGGCGCGGGCGCTGGGCAGCGAGATGAAGGTCGAGGTCATCGAGACCGACGGCCGCGGGCATGCGATCGAGCTCGCCCGTGACGCGCGCGCCGCCGGGACGGACCTCGTCGTCGCGCTCGGCGGCGACGGCACCGTCAACGAGATCGTCAACGGCCTGCTGGCCGAAGACGTCGGCGACGACACGCCGATGCTCGCGGTCGTGCCGGGGGGCGCTGCGAACGTCTTCAGCCGCTCCTTGGGCTTCTCCCGGGACCCGATCGTGGCGACCGGTGAGATCCTCGATGCGCTGCGCGCGCGCAGGTCCAGGCAGGTCGGCCTCGGACAGGCCGGTCCCCGGTGGTTCCTCTTCAATGCCGGGTTCGGTTTCGACGCCGAGGTCGTACACCGGGTCGAGCGGTACCGCCGCGACGGGCGCGACGCCTCCGCGGGGCTATACATCCGGTCCGCGCTGGCCGAGTTCCTGGCCGGCACCGACCGGCGGCGCCCGGCCATCACCATGCATCCCGGCGACGATGGACCCAGTGGGGCGCCCGCCGCACCGGGCGATCCGGTCGAAGGCCTCTTCTTCGCGATCATCAGCAACGCGACGCCCTGGACCTACGCCGGGAGCCATCCGCTCACGGTCGCGCCGCACGCAGATTTCGACACCGGACTGGACATATTCGCCAGCCGCACCATGCGCAGCGCCCCAATGGCGCGCTGGGCCGCCCAGACGCTGCGCCACACTCCGCGCTTTCGCGGCCGGGCTGCCGTGTCGTTGCACGACGTGAGCAGGTTCCGGCTGACGTCGGACCGGCCGATCGGCCTGCAGGTCGATGGCGACTACCTGGGGCAGCAGACCTCGGTCGGCTTCACAGCGCGTCCGGCGGCCATTCGCGTCGTCGGCTAGATGGACGGAGCCGCGCCGTCGGCTAGATGGACGGAGCCGCGGCGTCGGCGCGCGGCACGGACCGGCTGGTATCCTGCGAGATCGCCCGGAGATCTCGACCCGCCTCGCCCACCGCCAGGGTTGCGGAGGGTAGCTACCGCTGTCAGGCTGGTGAGGTCTTGAACAATGAGACAGCTCGTGAAAGAATTCACAATCAGGGCGGGACGTCATCCCCGGCGGCCGCCTAGCCCGCAAAACGTACCAACCATCCGCCCGCTCTGCGAGGAGACACCACCATGGATTGGCGCCACCGCGCGCTGTGCCGAGACGAAGATCCCGAGTTGTTCTTCCCGATCGGTAACACCGGCCCGGCCCTTTCTCAGATCGATGAGGCGAAGGCCGTGTGTGCCCGCTGCCCGGTCACGGAGGAATGCCTGTCCTGGGCCCTGGAATCGGGTCAGGATGCCGGTGTCTGGGGTGGCATGAGCGAGGATGAGCGTCGCGCCCTGAAGCGTCGCCGGGCCCGCGCGCGGGCTCGTACCGCCTGACCCATTGGTGAGCACAGCGCCACGCAGCGCTATCCGGGCGGCCCGTCCTTGCCATCCAGCGGCAGTTCGATGGTCGCGCGCGTGCCGCCCGAGTCCGCCGTCGTCATGGCGACCGTGCCGCGAAGCTCGGAATTGACCAGCACGTCGACGATACGCAAGCCGAGCCGGTCCGACCCGGCGACGGTGAAGCCCGGTGGCAGCCCGATCCCGTCGTCGGACACGGTCACCCGCAGATAGTTGCTCGTCCGCGCGGCATCGCCCGTCACGGTCCCGCCCCTCCCAGGTGCGAAGGCGTGCTCGACGGCATTTTGCAACAACTCGGTCAGCACCATCGCCAGCGGCGTCGCGATGTCGGCACCCAATTCGCCCAGCTCGCCGGTACGCCGAAACGCCACGGTGCGGTCGGCGCTGCTCACCTCGGTCATCATCCGGGTCAACCGGTTGACCACATCGTCGCCGTCGAGACTGTCGTCGACCGACAGCGCAAGCATCTCGTGCACCTCGGCAATCGCGCTGATCCGCCGAACCGAGTCGGCGAGTGCCGTGCGCGCCTCCGGCGTCTCGACCCGCCGCGCCTGCATCCGCAGCAGCGCGGCGACCGTCTGCAGGTTGTTCTTCACCCGGTGGTTGATCTCCCGGATCGTCGCGTCCTTGCTCATCAACTGCCGATCCCGGTGCCGAACGTCGGTCACGTCGCGGATGAGCACGAGTGCACCTCGGGAGCGACCTTGGACGAACAAGGGGAGGGCCCGCAGGCGCACGCTGACACCGTCGGCTCCGACCTCGGCGCGCTGCGGAACGCCGCCGGCGAGGACCGATTCGATCGCGTCGGCCGCGGCCCTGCCCTGCAGCGTGTCGTCGGCCAGCGCCCGGGTGACGTTCGATAGGTTCGCGAGCCGCAGGTCGCCGGTGGCACCCAGCCGGCGGTAGGCGGAGAACGCGTTGGGGCTCAGGTAG
>JBPCOR010000204.1:0-5718 GCA_051000035.1 Mycobacteriales bacterium
GGGCTCGATGACGTCGCCGTCGAGCTCGCGCGGCTGGACGCGGTCGCTCGTGATCGTGATACGTGAGCCGCGCAGGACCTCCATCCGCGGCACCCGGTCGCGGCGGCGCAACACGCCCCACGCCAGCGCCGCCCAATGGAACAAACCGCGGGGGGCGAGGATCGCGACATCCAGCTGCCCGTTGCCCGGCTCGGCGTCGGCAAGGAGCCTGACCCCGCCCTGCAGGCGCCCCACGTTGCCGACCAGCACCGTGCGCGCGAGCCGCCACCGGGGCGGATCGTCGTCCAGCCGCACCTGCACCCGCATCGGGCGGTCGCGCAGGTGCCGGACGGCGGAGAGCACGTACGCAGCCGAGCCGATGCGCGCCTTCAAACTCGTCGAGGCATCGTCCAACAGGGTCGCGTCGAAACCCATGCCGGCCATGACCGCGAACGCCTGACCGTCGACATCCCCGACGTCCAGGCGCCGCCGCCCCCGCTCGACGGCCAGCCGGACCCCTTCGGTGGGGTCGTCGGGCAGGCCGAGATTCGTCGCCAACAGGTTGCCCGTGCCCGCGGGCAGCACGGCCAGCGCGGCGTCAGTGCCGGCGAGCCCCTCCACGCACGAGCGCACCGTGCCATCACCCCCGCAGGCGAAGACGACTTCGGCGCCCTCCTCGACCGCACGCCGGGCCTGGCCGGCGCCCGGATCTTCCGGCGTCGTCTCGAACCAGGCTGGAGCGGGCCACCCGGCTTCGGCAAGTGCCGCTTCGATCGTGCCGCGACGCTCGGCCAAGCCCTCGACCCGCACCGGGTTGACGACGATGGCCGAGCGCAACGCCCCGTCGCCGCTGCCGAGCCGCTGCCGGCCGCCCGGTTCTGGGCGGCGGTCCGGCCCGGACGGCGTCTCGGTCACCGGTGTCCACCCACGCCGGTGAGTATGGCCGGGAACCACCACGGCCAGCTAGCCCGCCGTGCTCGCCGAGGGGTGTGTTGACGCGCGGACGAGGGGGCCGTACGGTGCCCGTGTCTGCTACCCGGCAGCGAAGTCCGGTGTAAAACCGGCGCTGTCCCGCAACTGTGGTCCTCCCGTCGGGGAGGCAAGCCAGGTCGCCTGCCGGGTCGGCGTGACGAACCAGCCTCGAGGGTGGGCGTCGGTTCGCGCGACGGGTCCGGCCTGTCGTCGAGCATCCCAGTTCTCGACGACGAGGAGGACTGAGCAGACATGAGACTCAAGCCGGCCGCCGCAGTCGCGGCCCTCGCCCTGCTGACCGCATGCGGCGGCAATCCAGCCGGCTCGACGGGCGACAGCATCAGCCCGTCCGCCAGCCCGACCACCAGCCCGTCCGCCAGCCAGTCCCCCACCCGATCCACCGGCCCCGCGACGCGTCCTGCCACCGGGCCGCAGCGCATCGTGTCGCTGTCACCGACGGCGCCCGAGACGCTCTTCGCCGTCGGCGCCGGCCGGCAGGTAGTCGCCGTGGACAAGGACTCGGACTATCCGGCCGGCGTGCCGAAGACACAGCTGTCCGGCACCCAGCCCAACGTCGAGGCGATCGCCGCATACAACCCGGACCTGGTCGTCGTCGCCGACGACACCGGCAACCTCACGGCCCAGCTCGGCAGGCTGTCGATCCCCGTCGTCGTGCAGCCCGCGGCGGCGACGCTCGCCGATGCCTACGGCGAGATCCTCGCGCTCGGCGCGAAGGCCGGCCACCGGGCGCAGGCGACCCGCCTGGTCAGCTCGATGCGCCGGCAGATCGCCAGCCTGGTCAAGGGTCTGCCGCGCCGGTCCACATCGCTGACCTACTATCACGAGCTGGACAACACCCTCTACACAGCGACGTCGGCGACGTTCATCGGCCGGCTCTACGCACTCGCCGGACTGCACGACATCGCCGATGCCGCGAGCCACGGTGGAAACACCTACCCGCAGCTGTCGGCGGAATACGTCGTACGGGCCGACCCCGACCTGGTGTTCCTGGCCGACACGAAATGCTGCCAGCAAAGCGCGAGCACATTCGCCAACCGGCCGGGCTTCGGCAAGCTCACGGCGGTCCGGGACGGTCACGTGATCCCCCTCGACGACGACGTCGCCAGCCGGTGGGGACCGCGGATCGTCGATTTCCTCAGGCGGATCATCGCCGTGGTGACGTCGATACCGAACCGGTGACGACCGTCGCTCCCCCCGCGGCGGCCCCCGCCCGCACCGCGCCGGAGATGCGTCCGGCCCGGCTCCGGCCGGTATGGCTGGCCGGCGGCCTGGTCGCGGTGGTCGCTGCGGCGCTGGCGGGACTGGTGATCGGACCGGTCGGCATCCCGCCCGTCGCCGTGATCCGCGTGCTGCTCGGGATGCACACCGGCCTGGACACCCGGCAGGTGGGGATCATCGAGCAAATCCGGCTCCCCCGGGTGATCCTCGCGCTCCTCGTCGGGGGCACGCTCTCGCTGTCCGGCGCCGGCTACCAGGGGGTGTTCCGCAACCCGCTCGCCGATCCCTATCTGCTCGGTGCTGCCGCCGGGGCCGGCTTGGGGGTGACGATCGTGATCGCCGGCGCGGTCGGCAGCGGATCGACGCCGGTGGGCGCGCCGGTGGCCGCTTTCCTCGGCGCGCTCGCCGCGGTCGCACTGACCTACGCGCTCGGCGCCGCCGGACGCGGCAGTACGTCGACGGCGTCGCTCATCCTGGCCGGGGTGGCGGTGGCGAGCTTCCTCACCGCGATGCAGACCTATGTCCTGCAGCGCAACGAGCAGACCATCCGGGACGTCTACTCGTGGATCCTCGGGCGGCTGTCCAGCGCGGGATGGCACGAGGTGATCCTGATGCTCCCCTACGCCGTGCTCTCGTGGGTCGTCCTGCTCGCGCACCGCCGGGTGCTGGACGTGATGGCTGTGGGCGACGACGAGGCCGCGACCCTGGGCCTGCACCCGGCCCGGAGCCGGCTGATCGTGATCGTCGCGGCCTCACTGGGTACGGCGGCGGCGGTCTCGGTGTCCGGGCTGATCGGCTTCGTCGGGATCATCGTGCCGCATTTCGTGCGGCTGCTCGCCGGCCGCAGCAACCGGGTGGTGCTGCCGCTGTCGCTCGTCTTCGGCGCGGCATTCCTGGGTGCGGCGGACCTGCTGGCGCGGACGGTGTCGGCACCGGCGGAGACCCCGATCGGCGTCGTGACGGCGTTCTTCGGGGCGCCGTTCTTCGTCCTGGTGCTCCGATCGTCGCGGCGGCTCGGGCCGACGCCGTGATCGAGTGCACCGGGGTGAGCGTCTCGCTGGGCGACCGCGACGTCCTGGCCGGCGTCGACCTGAAGGTGGCCGGCGGGGAGTGGCTGTCGATCGTCGGTCGCAACGGCGCCGGCAAGTCGACGCTGCTGCGCTTTCTCGCCGGCCTGGTGCCCGGCGCCGGGGAGGTGCGACTCGACGGCCGCCTCGCCGCGTCGCTGCCCCGGCGGCAGCGCGCGCAGCTGGTCGCGCTCGTACCGCAGTCGCCGACCGTGCCGGACGGCACGCGGGTCATCGACTACGTGCTGCTGGGCCGGTCGCCGTACATCCGCACGCTCGCCTACGAGGGCCCGGAGGACCTCGCGGCCAGCTACGACGCTCTGGCGCACCTCGACCTGCTCGACTTCGCGCAGCGGCTCGTCGCGACGCTGTCCGGCGGCGAGCGGCAGCGGGTCTTCATCGCGCGCGCATTGGCCCAGGGCGCGCCGATCGTGCTGCTCGACGAGCCGACCACGGCTCTGGACGTCGGGCACCAGCAGCAGGTGCTCGAGCTCGTCGACCGGCTCCGCCACGAGCACGGCCTGACCGTCCTGACGGCCATGCACGACCTCACCCTGGCGGGCCAGTACGCCGAGCGGCTGGTCCTCATCGACGGCGGACGCGTCGTCGTCGACGGCCCCGCGGCGGACGTCCTGACCGAGGACAACCTGGCCCGCTACTACGGCGCGCGGGTGCGCATCATCGACGACGGGGGCCGGCCCGGCGTGCTGCCGTTGCGGGAGCGTGGACACCATCGCTGACATCGACGACACGCCGGCCGCCACCGGAGTACCGACCGAGCACCGAAACCCGCCTCGGCGCAAGGCGGACAGCCTCGTGCTGGTCAACACCGGCGACGGCAAGGGCAAGTCGACGGCCGCCTTCGGCCTGATCGTCCGCGGTGTCGCGCGTGACTGGCGGGTCGCCGTCGTGCAGTTCGTCAAGTCGGGCAAGTGGCAGGTCGGCGAGGAGGCCGTCTGCCGGGACCGGCTCGGCGTGCACTGGTGGGCGATCGGCGAGGGCTTCACCTGGAACTCCAAGGACCTGACCCGCGATCAGGCGGTGGCGAGGTCCGGGTGGGAGCACGCGCGTGCGGTCATCGCCGCGGGCGAGCACCGGCTCGTCGTCCTGGACGAGATCACCTACCCGATGAACTGGGGCTGGATCGACACCGCCGAGGTCATCGCCGCGATCAGCGACCGGCCGGCGCACGTCACGATCGTCGCCACCGGCCGCGATGCCCCCGACCCGCTCGTCGACGTCGCCGACACCGTGACCGAGATGCGCAAGGTGAAACACGTCTACGACACCGGCGTATTCGCCATGAAGGGCATCGATTTCTGATGCGGCGCGACCTTCTGATGCGGCGCCGCACCCACCGCGACGACGGTGCCGGGCAGGCCCGGCCGGTGCTGGTGTGGCGGTTCGACCCGCCGGTCCGCTGCATCTCCACCGGCGTGCTGGGCGGCGGCCTCGGGCTGCGGTCCTGGGCGATCAACGCCGAGGTGACGCACGACTACCGCCGCCGCGATCCGGCCGCGCACGCCGCGGCGATCGGCACCGAGCCCGGACTGCGACCCGGGGCAGATGTCGTGATACTCACGGCGGCACCGGTGCTCGACGTCGCGTCGTACGCCGACGGCGGGGTGAGCTGCGACGCGACGGTCGGCGTGTCGGTGCCGACGTGGGCGGCGAGCGCGGAGGCCGACGAGACCGCCTGGGTGCCCGGCACGATCAACCTGGTATGCCACCTGCCGGTGCCCCTCGACGACCCGGCGCTGGTCAACGCCGTGGTGACCGCGACGGAGGCGAAGACGCAGGCGCTGCTCGAGCTCGGCGTATCGGGCACCGGCACGGCCACGGACTCGGTCCTCGTCTGCTGCCTGCCGGGCGGCGGGGAATCCTACGCCGGGCCCCGCTCGACGTGGGGCGCGCGGCTGGCCCGCGCGGTGCGGGCTGCCGTCGCCGACGGGACGACGCGGTACCTGGCCGGCCGCAGGTGATCACGCTGGTGCTCGGTGGCGCGCGGTCGGGCAAGTCACGCGTGGCCGAGGGCCTCGCCGGGCGGCTGCCCGCCCCGGTCACCTACCTCGCCACGGCCGTGGTGGCCGACGACGATCATGATCACGCCGCCCGGGTGGCGGCGCACCGGTCCGGCCGCGATCCGACCTGGACGACGGTCGAGACCGGCGCCGCGCTGGCGCGGGCCCTGCGCTCGGTGCCCGGCTCGGTGCTCATCGACTCGCTCGGCACCTGGGTGAGCGCCCACCACGACTTCACCGTCGACGTGTCGGCGTTGTGTGCCGCGCTGACCGGGCGGGAAGCAGACACCGTCGTGGTCTCCGAGGAGGTCGGGCTCGGCGTACACCCGTCGTCGGAGGCGGGACGGCGTTTTCGCGATGCCCTCGGGACCGTGAACGCCGCCGTCGCCGACGTCTGCGAGGACGTGCTGCTGGTCGTCGCCGGCCGGGTGCTGCCGCTG
>JBPCOR010000039.1:0-2659 GCA_051000035.1 Mycobacteriales bacterium
CGGCACGCCCGCAACATCGCCGAGGTGCTCGACTTCAGCGCCCAAGACCTCACCGCGCCGACGTGGAACGTCCCGCTCGTCGCGCCGAGCCCCTGTGGCGGCCCCGCGCGGCCGGCCCGGCCACCGAGCACGAGCTGACCTGGCGGGACCTGGTAGATCTCGCCCGCCGCCACGGCTTCCCGGTCCCCGCGGCGACGGTCCGCCGACCGGGCTGAGCGTCAGCCGGAGCCGGACGAATAGAGAGCCTCGTGGGCCGCTCGGGACGTGTCGGACTGCCGCGAGTCCTGGGCGACGGCCGACTGCCGCGTCTGCCGATCAACGGCGATGGTGGTCCACCCGTGGCCGTCCTCGTCGCTGAGGTGGATCAGCAGGGTGGACTGGTCGTGCTCGACGCGCAGCCGGTGACGGGGATTGGCCGCCTCGTGCAGCCCGCGTGCGACCTTGCCCGCCGCGGCCTCGTCGGCGACGAAGGAGGTCCACCGCTGCCGGGTCCTGGACGGGCGGGGCGGCGGGCCGGCGGGAGCTGGCGGACGGGCCACCGCACTACGCGCCGGCGGCCGTGACGACGGCGTCGGTGATGAAGCCGGCGAGCAATCCGAGCAACAGCCCGTAGGCGAGCAGGTCGTTGCGCCGGGCCTTCGCGGCCACCGCGAGCAGCTGGGTGACGACGTAGATGATCGAGCCGGCCGCGAGGGTGAGGAACACGACGGAGACCGCCTCGGACGTGAACGCGTGCCCGACGAGGGTGCCGACGAAGGTGGGACCGCCCCCGATCGCGCCCATCGCGGCCAGGAAACCCCAGCTCGGCCGGACCGATGCCGTGCCGCCGGAGCCGTTGGCGGCCAGCGGGGCCACGATCCCGAATCCCTCGGTCGCGTTGTGCAGGCCGAAGCCGATGACCAGCAGGGTGGCGAGCGCGATCTCCGAGCGGGCCGCGGCCTGCCCGATCGCGAGGCCTTCGGCGAAGTTGTGCAGCCCGATGCCGACCGCGATGAGCAGCGCCAGCCGCTGTGCCGCCGGCAGCTCGCCGACGTGCATCGCGCCGGGGCCGAAGCGCGGGGTCGCCCCGCCCTCGGCGCCGGGCGCCCGGCGGGTCGTCCGCGCCATCCACCGCTCGTAGGCGACGAGGGTCAGCAGGCCGACCGAGAGGCCGGCGGCGAATATCGCGCCGTAGCCGAGCACCCGGCCGAGCCCGCCGCGGCCCTCGTGCACACTGCCGAGCGCCGAGGCGATCGGCTCCCAGGCCGCCGACAGCACATCCCACACCAGGAAGAGCAGGATACCGATCGCGACCGCGTTGAGCAGCGCCCGCAACGACGGTGCGGGACGCCGTAGCCGGCCGATCGGCAGACCCAGCAGGATGGTCGCCCCGGCGAGGAAGCCGAGCAACAGCGTTTCGTTCAGGCTCACCGCGAATGCCCCCTAGGTCCGGCGTCGTAGGAGAGCCTAACCTACCTTGCGGTCCCGCCGGAAGATCGACCCGCGACCTGTACGCCGTCCTGATAAACCGCGCGGACGCGCTCGCCCAGACCATCGAAGCGCAGCGCGTCGCCGTCGATGACCACGAGGTCGGCCCGCTTGCCGGGCTCGATCGTGCCACGGTCATCGGCGACGCCGAGCAGGTCCGCGGCCGACCCGGTGGTGGCGTGCAGCACCGCGAGAGGGTCCAGGCCGCAGTCGCTCATCAGCGCCAACTCGCGCAGGTTGGAGCCATGCGGGCCGACGCCCGAGTCGGTGCCCATCGCGATCTTCACCCCGGCCGCGATCGCCCGGCGTACCGACTCGGCATGCACGTCGATGACCATGCGGGCCTTCTCGATCACCGATTGGGCCATCGGCACGCCGACGTCGACGGCCTCGATCACGGCGCGCGGCGCGATCAGCGTCGGCACCAGCCAGGTGCCGTGGTCGAGCATCAGTCCGATCGCCTCGTCGTCGAGGTAGATGCCGTGCTCGATGGAGCGGATACCGGCGCGGACGGCGACCTTGATGCCGTCGGTGGCCTGTGCGTGGGCCATCACGAACCGGCCGGCGGCGGTGGCCTCCTCGACGAGCACCTCGATCTCGGTGTCCCGGAAATGACCGTGCCGCGGATCGTCGCGCACCGACAGCACGCCGCCGCTGGTGGCGACCTTGATCACGTCGGCGCCGTCCCGGATCAGCTCGCGGACCTTCTGCCGCATCTCATCCGGGCCGTCCACGACGGTCTCCGGGCGCCCGGGGTGGGGCAGCATCAGCGGCAGGTGGCAGCCCGACGGGGTCCAGTCGTCGCCGTGCCCGCCGGTCTGGCTCAGCATCGACAGTGCGACCTGCATGCGCGGGCCGGCGATCAGGCCGTCGCGCTGGGCCTGGGCGATTCCCAGATCCGACCCGCCGGCGTCGCGCACGCTGGTGATGCCGACATCCAGGGTGCGCCGCATGTTCTGCTCGGCGACGTAGAACTGGTAGGAGAACGGCCGCTGCGCGATCGTCATCCGGTCCAGGGTGTCCATGACGAAATGAACGTGGCAGTCGAAGAAGCCGGGCAGCAGCGTGCCGCCGCCGAGGTCGACGGCCGAGTCCCCGTCCAGGCCGCGCCCCACGTCGACGATCCGCCCGCCCTCGACCGCGACATCACCGTCGCTGCCGGCCGCGCCGGTGCCGTCGATGATGCGGGCAT
>JBPCOR010000067.1:0-3518 GCA_051000035.1 Mycobacteriales bacterium
CGCCGCGAATGTCACCGAGCAGCGCGCTCACGTCGACCATGATCGCGTCGGTCACCTCGCGCAGCAGCTGCTGGGTGATCGGTTTCCCCTGATACGCCGAGAGATCAACGGCAGGCCCGGCGCGGTAGGTGACGTCCTTGCGCGGCCGCACCGACAGCTTGTGGTGGTCGTAGTGATCGTAGAAGTGTTGCGCACCCCACTGCGCGACCGGAATCACCGGTACGCCGGTCGCGAGGGCGAGTCGCGCGACCCCGGTCCTGGCGCGCATCGGCCACCAGTCCGGGTCGCGCGTGACGGTTCCTTCGGGATAGATGCAGACACACTCGCCCGCTTCGAGCGACTCGACGGCGGCGCCGAGCGATGTACGCGCGTCTGAGCTGCCGCGGCTGACTGGGATCTGCTTGGCGCCGCGCAGGATGCTGCCGAAGATCGGCCACCGGAACAGGCTGTCCTTGGCGAGCGTGCGCGGGATCCGCCCGGCGTCCCAGGTGAAGCGCACGAAGATCGCCGGGTCGGCGTAGGACACGTGGTTGACGGCGAGGATCATGCCGCCGGTCTGCGGCACGTGCTCGAGCCCCTGCCAGTGCAGCCGGAACAGCGCGCTGTCCAGCGGCTCGAGCACCAGGACGCACAGCCGGACCCAGAAGCCCGCCCGCCGCCGCGCCGGGTGCCGGCGACCGGGCAGCCGCCGGTGCAGCGACCGCGCGGTCGCCCGCACGGCTCCTCGCGGGGGTCCGCTCATCTGCGCCGTCCCTTCGGATTGGCGTCCTGCCGGGCCGACCGAGTCTGTCGCGCCCCTGGCGGCGTGTCCACGGCCCGCGGACCTGGCCGCCCCGCGCGCTCCCGGTGACTACTCCGGGCCCGGTTGCGGTACAGCCACCGTCGACCGTGCACCTGTGCACCGGTTACGGGCGGGAAACCGGTGCGTTCGCACTCGGTCGGCGAGGTGACGGTCGGCGCTGACCGAGGGAACATCCGCGGGCGCTGCGACGATGTCCCGATCATGCAGTCCGCAGCACCGGCGCCCCGGGCGGCGCGCACGCCGATACCGGCGATGCCCACCGGCTGGTCGGTCGTCGTACCGCTGAAGGCGCTCGCCCAGGCCAAGTCGCGGCTGTACGCCGACGGTTCGGTGACCGCCGACCACGACGAACTGGTGCTGGCGCTCGCGCTCGACACCGTGACCGCGGCGCTCGCAGCGCGGGCGGCGAGCCGCGTCGTGGTCGTGACCGACGACCAGCGAGCGTCCGCGGCGCTGCTGAGAATCGGCGCGATCGTCATCGCCGACGGGCCCGGTGCGGGCCTGAACCCCGCGCTGGAGTACGGCGCCTCGACGGCCCGATCGCTCGCGCCGCTGGATGGGATCGCCGTCCTGCCGAGCGACCTGCCCGCGCTGCGGCCGATCGAGCTCGACGCGGCGTTGCGGGCCGCGGCGGCGCCCCGCGCGTTCGTCGCCGACGCCGACGGGATCGGCACGACGCTGCTCACCGCGCAGCCGGGCACGCCCCTCGATCCGCGGTACGGCAACGGATCCCGGGCGGCGCACGCCGCTGGTGGCGCCGTCGAACTCACCGGCGACTGGCCGTCGTTACGCCGTGACGTCGACACCCCGGCGGCCCTGCACGATGCGGTCGAGCTCCACGTCGGCGAGGTGACGCGGGCGATCCTTGCGGCGGGCCGACATCCGACGTTTACCTGACCGGAGCAAGATCAGGCCATGACCGCTCAGCCAGGGGTGACCGCTGCCACCGAGACCGAGACCGGGGGCGGTACCGGGACCGAGACCGGGGCCGAGACCGGTACCGGGA
Source organism: Mycobacteriales bacterium (assembly GCA_051000035.1). GTDB lineage: Bacteria > Actinomycetota > Actinomycetes > Mycobacteriales > QHCD01 > QHCD01. Next base: position 1,809 of record JBPCOR010000067.1, read on the forward strand.
CCGAGACCGAGACCGGGGCCGAGACCGGGGCCGAGACCGGGGCCGACCTGCCGCCGGACCGGTTCGGCAACCGCGAGCTGTCATCGCTGGAGTACAACGCCCGGGTGCTCGCCATCGCCGAGGACGACCGGCAGCCGCTGCTGGAGCGGGTCAAATACCTGGCGATCTATGCGAGCAACGTCGACGAGTTCTACATGGTGCGGGTCGCCGGGCTGAAACGCCGGCAGAGCACCGGCCTGTCGATGCGGTCGATCGACCGGATGTCCAGCCGCGAGCAGCTCGCCCGGATCGCCGAACGGGCCCAGGATCTGGCCCAACGGCACGCCCGTTGTTTCCTCGACACGGTCGCACCGGACCTAGCCCGGCACGGCATCCGGATCGTGCACTGGGGTGAGCTGCGCGATGACGAGCAGGACCACCTGCACGACTATTTCCGCGACCACGTCTTCCCCGTTCTCACCCCGCTCGCGGTCGACCCGGCGCACCCGTTCCCCTATATCAGCGGCCAGTCGCTGAACCTCGCGGTGACCGTCCGGGATCCGGACGGACGCACCGAGCGCTTCGCCCGCATCAAGGTGCCCAACAACGTGCCGAGATTCGTCGCCGTCACGGCGTCGGGAGACGTGACGGCGGAGGCTCCGCCGCCCGAGGACGTCAGCTTCCTGCCCTTGGAAGACCTCATCGCTGCGCACCTGCCGCTGCTGTTCCCCTGCATGCGCGTCGTCGAGCACCACTTCTTCCGGGTCATCCGCAACGCCGACTTCGAGGTCGACGAGGACCGCGACGAGGACCTGCTGCAGGCGCTGGAGCGCGAGCTCGCCCGCCGCCGGTTCGGCCGCGCCGTCCGGCTGGAGGTGGCCGACTCCATGTCGGATCGGGTGCGCGAGCTGCTCGTCCGTGAGCTGGACGTGCGGTCGGCCGACGTGTTCTTCATGCCCGGCCTGCTGGATCTCTCCGCGCTCTTCGAGCTGGCCGACCTGGACCGCCCCGACCTCAAGCGGCCGACGTTCGTGCCGGCGACCCATCCGCGCCTTACCGAGGGAGAGACACCCAAGAGCGTCTTCGCGGTGCTCCGGGACGCCCCGGTGCTCGTTCACCACCCGTACGACTCGTTCGCGACGAGCACGCAGCGCTTCATCGAGCAGGCCGCGGCCGACCCGAAGGTCCTTGCCATCAAGCTGACGCTATACCGCACGTCGGGTGACTCGCCGGTCGTCGACGCCCTCATCGACGCCGCCGAGGCCGGCAAGCAGGTCGTGGTGATCGTCGAGATCAAGGCGCGGTTCGACGAGCAGGCCAACATCGGCTGGGCGCGGGCCCTGGAGCGCGCCGGCTGCCACGTCGTCTACGGCCTGATCGGGCTGAAGACCCACAGCAAGATCGCCCTCGTCGTACGGCAGGAATCCGGGTCGCTGCGCCGCTATTGCCACATCGGCACGGGCAACTACAACCCGAAGACCGCACGGCTGTACGAGGATCTCGGGCTGCTCACCGCCGATCCGGTGATCGGCGAGGACCTGACGGCCCTGTTCAACGTGCTCACCGGCTATGCCCGCCAGCCGTCCTATCGGCGGCTGCTGGTCGCGCCCCAGGGCGTGCGGTCGGGCATCGTGGAGCGGATCGGCCGGCAGGCCGAGCTCGCTCGCGCCGGTAAGCCGGCGCGGATCCGGCTGAAGGTCAACCACCTGGTCGATGAGGAGACGATCGACG
>JBPCOR010000093.1:0-2718 GCA_051000035.1 Mycobacteriales bacterium
CCAGCTGGATCGGATGCGGCTTGTGCTGCGGCGGCGCGAGCTCGACGGTCCACGCCGGCCGGCCGAGGAACGTCGTAGCCCCGATCGGCCGGTTCGTGGGACGGGTGAAATCGTCGGCCGCGAAGGCCTCCGGCTCGCGCCGGGCGAGCAGCTCGATACCGTTACCGGCGTAGCGCACCGCGTCACTCGGTGAGACCTCGGGGGAGTCGTGCGCGCGGTCGAAGCGCCAGCACTGCTCGGCACCGACGATGATGGTAATCCGCCCGTCGCCGTCCTCGATCCGCGCTCGTACGCCGTCCCGCCACACCCGTCGTACCGTCGCGCCGTCGTCATCGGGGCCACCGCCCGCGCCGGTCGCGACCGGGAGCGGATCCGCGGCGAATGCCGTCCAGCCAACGACGACGCGACCGTCCGTGCCGTCACGGTTGCGGATCACGCCACGGACGGTCGGGTCGGCGCCATGGACCATCAGGGTGAGCAGCTCGACCCAGGACGGGATCCGCGCAGCTGCCATCACCAGAAGCTAACGCGCCGGCGTCGAACCCGCCACGAGCCGGACGCATTAGGCTCGCGCCGTGCCCGGAGTGCCGTCGACCCGTTATGCCTACCTCGGACCGCAGGGAACCTTCGCGCACGCCGCACTGCTGACCCTCGCGGCCGCTACGAGCGGCATCCTGGTGCCGCAGCCGACCGTCTCGGCGGCCATCGAGGCGATCCGCAGCGACACCGCCGACGCCGCCGTCGTACCGCTGGAGAACTCCATCGAGGGGTCGGTCGCGTCCACATTGGACGAGCTGGCCGACGGCGCGCCGCTGGTCGTCGTCCGGGAGATCCTGCTGCCCGTCAGCTTCGTGGTGGCGACGCGGCCGGAGACGACGCCGGGTGATATCGCGACCGTTGCGACGCATCCGCATGCCGAGGCACAGTGCCGTCGCTGGCTGGCTGCGCAGCTGCCGGACGCGGCCGTGGAGCTGGTCGGCTCGACCGCGGGAGCGGCCGAAGCCGTGGCCGCCGGGCGGTACGACGCGGCCGTGTGTGCCGCTGTCGCGGCGGACCTCTACCGGCTGCGTCCACTGTGGACAGACGTGGCCGACAACCCCGGTGCCGTGACCCGGTTCGTCGTGGTGGCCCGCCCGGCGCCACCGCCGCACCCGACCGGGCACGACCGTACGTCGCTCGTCGCGTTCATCCGGGACAACCACACCGGCGCACTGATGGAGGTGCTGACGGAGTTCGCGACCCGGGGCATCAACCTGACCCGGATCGAGTCCCGGCCGACGAAACGGCGCTTCGGTCAGTACTGCTTCTCGCTGGACTGCGAGGGCCACGTCGCCGAGCCGCGGGTCGGTGACGCGCTGGCGGCGCTGCGGCGGGTGTGCGCCGACGTCCGTTTCCTCGGCTCCTACCCGCGGGCCGACGACGGCACGCCGGTGCCGCCGCCCCGTGGCCGCGCCGACGCCGACTTCACCGACGCCGCGGCCTGGCTGGCCCGGCTGCGGGACACCGGCGACGGCTGACGCCAGGTCTGGGGATGTGGTCGGCTCGAAGCGTCTGGGGTATCAGAGGTACAGGCCGGTGGCCGGCTCGATCCGCTCCGCCGCGACCGCGTGCACGTCGCGCTCGCGCATGATGAGAAACGTCTCGCAGTGCACCTCGACCTCGTACTGGTCCTCGGGGCTGAAGAGCACCCGATCGCCGGTCTTCACCGCGCGGACGTGATTGCCGACCGCCTGCACCTCACCCCAGATCAACCGTTTCGCGACCTGCGCCGTGGCCGGGATGACGATGCCGCCGGTCGAGCGCCGCTCGCCGCCGGAATCCCGCGGCAGCCGGATCAGGATGCGGTCGTGCAGCATCTTGATCGGCAGCCGGGAATCCGCCTGGGGCGGCTCGGCGGGCTCGGTCACGGCGACCAACGTTAGTCCGCGGTGCCGGCCGGCGTCTGGATAACCCGGCCCGGACGCTTCGGGTCAGCCCCAACCCAGTGCGTGCAACCGGTCGTCGTCGATGCCGAAGTGATGGGCTATCTCGTGCACGACGGTGGTGGTGACCTCCTCGACGACTTCGCCGTCGTCCGCGCACATCGACAGCGTCGGGAGCCGGTAGATCGTGATCCGGTCCGGCAGCGCCCCGCCGTACTCGTGACCGCGGGCGGTGAGCGCGACGCCCTCGTAGAGCCCGAGCAGGTGCGGGTCGTCGGGCTGCTGGTCCTCGACCAGGATCACGACGTTGTCCATCAGCGCGGTGAGCTGCTCCGGCACGCCGTCGAGCGCGTCGGCCACCAGCTCCTCGAAGCGCTGCCGCGACATCTCGACCACACCGTCGAGAGTACGGTCGTGAAGCGCCCGCGCCGTGCTCGCAGCTCCCGCCGGTAATCTCCTCGGTGTGATCGATCTCCGGCTGGTACGCGAAGATCCCGACCGCGTGCGGGCGTCGCAACGGGATCGGGGTGAGGATCCGGCCACGGTCGATGCGCTGCTGGCCGCTGACGAGCGGCGCCGGTCGGCCGTCGCCACCGCCGATGACTACCGGGCCGAGCAGAAGACGCTGGGGCGTAAGGTCGGCAGGGCCGCGCCTGACGAGCGGGCCGCACTGCTGGAACATGCCAAGACCCTCGCGGCGAGAGTCAAGGAAGCCGAGACCGAGCAGGCCGCCGCCGACGAGGCGCTGCGGGTCGCGCACGGCGCGGTGTCCAACGTCGTCATCGACGGCGTCCCC
>JBPCOR010000156.1:0-20275 GCA_051000035.1 Mycobacteriales bacterium
GACCCGCCGGCGCCACGACCAACCCACACCAGTCCCACGCCACGGCCCACCACCACGGCAGACCCGGCGAGCGACCCATCGTTTGCCACAACGGCCGCCACCGCGACCGCGACGGCAGACGGCGATGCGTCGCCGGGCTCGCTCGCTGCCAGGCCGATCTCGACGACGTGGCCTGACCGTCCGGCATCGGCAGGTCGGCGGACGTAGCGCCGACCGGCCGGAGCCAGCCGCCTGCATCGCCGTCGTCACCGCAGTGCGGGTTGCGCCCCCGATCCGTCGTCGGTAAGCGGCATGGCCTTCGGTGGTTCGCCGGGGCGCACGATGTCGTACCGCCCGTCCGAATCACGCGCGAGCCTGACCCAGTGCGGCAGGAGGCCCGGCGGCTGCGGCACCGACGGTGGTCCGGGGCGGACCGGCGGCGCGAAGACAACGACGTCGCCCCCAGGCAACGCTGACAGCACCTGCACGGCCGCTCTCGCGACACCGGCAGCGTCAGCGGACGCAGCAAGGCCGATGCCCGACTCCGTCGCCTCGGCGTACCGGGCGAGCGCGCGCGCCGCCACCACGGCCGTATCGGCCTGCGAGCGCAGCCGTCGCAGCACGCCGCTCACCGAGCCCCGGGCCGCGGCGCCGGCGCCACCCTGCCATGCCTCCGGAGCCGTGTCGACGAATTCGCCCAGCTCGGCTGCCTCCGCGTACAGCGCATCGGCGATGCCGGCGAGCCGGCGGGCAGATCGCCGGATCTCATCGGCGTCGACGGTCATTGCACCCGCTCCGCACTGCCCGCGATCGTGTGGTCGGTCGCCAGATACGTCGCCGCGGCATGCGCGTAGGACGACCCGAGGAGCCGGGTGTGCTCGGCGAGCAGGCCGAGTCGCTGCCGGCAGCTGCCGGCGGCGTCGGCGCACGCTGCCGCGAGCGCCGGATCGGGCACCGCCGTCGATGCGGTCCACAGCGTCGCGTGCGCAGCTGAGGCAAGCGCCAGCAGCGACTCCGCCGACCGGCGCAGTCGCACCCCGACGACGTCGCGATCCGCCGGGCGGACCGAGAACGACTCGCCGTCGCGCATACACACCGCCCCGAAGTTGATGTCTGCCGTGGGGAAACCATGCAAGCGTCTTTGCCGTGCCCGCCGCTGCCGTCGTCCACAGGCGGGGCGCGGCCGGTCAGCTGAAGTCGGGATCCTCCGTGCGGGTGCGCTTGAGTTCCCAGAAGTACGGGAAACCGGCGAGCAGCCGCGCGCCGTCCCAGATCTTGCCGGCCTCGTCACCGCGCGGGATCCGGGACAGCACCGGGCCGAAGAACGCCGCACCCTCGACGTGGATCACCGGCGTACCGACGTCCATGCCCACCGGGTCCATGCCCGCGTGATGCGACCGGCGCAGCTCCGCGTCGTACTCGGTGGAGTCGGCCACCGACGCGAGCTCGACCGGCAGCTCAGCATCCCGCAGCGCCGCGACGATCGTGTCCGTGCCCGCGTCCTCGCCCCGGTTATGGATTCGGGTGCCGAGTGCGGTGTAAAGCGGGCGCAACACCTCGCCGCCGAATTTCTGCTCGACAGCGATGCACACCCGGACGGGGCCCCACCAGCGGGCCAGGCCTTCCTTGTACTGCTCGGGCAGATCATCGCGCCCCTCGTTCAGGACCGACAGCGACATGACGTGAAAGGCGAGATCGATGTCACGGACCTGCTCGACCTCGAGCATCCACCGGGAGGTGATCCAGGCCCACGGGCAGGCCGGGTCGAACCAGAAGTCCACACGAGTTCGGTCGCTCAACGCACTCTCCTGTCGCGAAGGTCAGAACGGGTCTCGCCAGACACAACGACCGCGGCTTCACCGCCGTATTCCCGCGCCTCGCCGACAGCCGTGCACCCGATCGATCACGCTGCGCAATAGCCGCCCGCTCCCCGCGGCCCGGCGCGCTCGACATGACAGACTCGAGAGTCGATCTGTTTCCGGCGATGAAGGAACCGTGGCCGCCGTGGCCGTACCGAACCTGACCCGCAAGCAGGCAGCCGAGCGCGCCGAGTTGCTGCGGGTGCAGGCATACGACGTCGCGCTCGACCTCACCGATGGCGCGGGGCGGGCCGCTCACCGGCTCTTCCGGTCGCGGACGACGGTGCGCTTCGCCGCGTGTGAGCCCGGACGGTCGACGGTCATCGACCTGATCGCCGACCGGCTGCACAAGGTCACGCTCAACGGCCGGCCGGTCGACGTCGCCGATTACACGCCCGAAACCGGGATCCTGCTGACCGGGGTCGCGGCCGACAACACCCTGGTCGTCGACGCCGACTGCGTCTTCACCAACACCGGGGAGGGACTGCACCGTTTCGTCGACCCCGTCGACGGCGAGGTTTACCTTTACACGCAATTCGAGACCGCTGATGCCAAGCGGATGTACGCCTGTTTCGATCAGCCGGACCTGAAGGCGACCTTTGCCCTGCAGGTGACCGCACCGGCGCACTGGCACTGCGTCTCCGCCGGGCGGGTGGAAGCGATCCAGGCCGCCGAGGGTGGCGCGCGGCGGACGACGTTCGCGACCACGAAACGGATCTCGCCGTATGTCACCTCATTGGTCGCCGGTCCCTATCACCGGGCGACGGACCGCCATGGTGACATCGACCTCGGCATCTACTGCCGGGCGTCGCTGGCCGAGCACCTCGACGCGGGCGAGCTCTTCGCCGTGACCAAGCAGGGGTTCGACTTCTACCATCGCGCATTCGACTACCCGTATCCGTTCGGCAAGTACGACCAGTGCTTCGTACCCGAGTTCAACGCCGGCGCGATGGAAAATGCCGGCTGCGTAACGATTCTTGAGGACTACGTCTTTCGGTCGAAGGTAACCGACGCGGCCTATGAACGGCGCGCCGAGACGCTGCTGCACGAGATGGCGCACATGTGGTTCGGTGACCTGGTCACCATGCGGTGGTGGGACGACCTGTGGCTGAACGAGTCCTTCGCGACCTACGCATCGACGCTGTGCCAGGCAGAGGTGACCCGCTGGCGAAATGCCTGGGCGACGTTCGCCAACACGGAGAAGACCTGGGCGTATCACCAGGACCAGCTTCCAACGACCCACCCCATCGCGGCGGACATCCCCGACGTGCAGGCCGTCGAGGTCAATTTCGACGGCATCACCTACGCCAAGGGCGCGAGCGTCCTGAAACAACTCGCGGCGTACGTCGGTACCGATGCCTTTCTCGATGCGATGAAGGTCTACTTCCCGGCGCACGAATACGACAATGCGACCCTCGCGGACCTGCTGGCTGTGTTGGAGAAGAGCTCCGGGCGGGATCTGTCCGGCTGGTCAGCGCAGTGGCTGCAGACGGCCGGCATCAATACGATGCGCGCGGATTTCGACGTGGACGGCGATGGCCGGTACTCCTCGTTCTCGATCGTGCAGACCGCGCCCGGTGGGCACAATGTGCTGCGCGACCCCCGGCTGGCCGTAGGTCTCTACGACAGCGAACCGCTGGGCAGGGTGCACCGCGTCGAGATCGACGTGGCCGGCGAACGCACCGACGTGCCCGAGCTAATCGGCCGGCCGGCGGTCGATCTGGTGATGCTCAACGACGACGACCTCACCTACTGCAAGATCCGCCTGGACGACCGGTCGCTGGGGATCGTCACCGAGCGGATCGGGACCCTCGTCGAGCCGCTGCCGCGGGCGCTCGCATGGGCCGCGGCCTGGGACATGACCCGCGACGCCGAACTGCCGGCCCGCGACTGGGTGCGGCTGGTGATCGCCGGCGCGCAGGTAGAGCGGACCAGCAGCGTCGTGCAGTCGTTGCACCTACGCACCCGGTCGGCACTTGCCCGCTTCGTCGCGCCGGACTGGGCGCCGACCGGTTGGGCCATGCTCGCGGACAAGGCAGCGGACTCACTGCGCACCGCCGAACCCGGCAGCGACCACCAACTCGCGTGGGCGCGGCTGCTGGCCGTCGCGAGCCGCAGCGCCGAGCACGTCGCGCTGGTACGGCGGATTCTTGATGGTACGGAACAGGTTCCAGGCCTCGCCGTCGACGCCGAGCTGCGGTGGTCGCTGCTTTATCAGCTCGTCGCGCGGGGCGCTGCCGATGACGCCGAGATCGACGCAGAAGCGAAGCGGGACGGCACCGCCGCCGGGGTGCGAAACGCCGAAACCGCGCGGGCCTGCCGGCCGACCGAGCCGGCGAAGGAACGCGCGTGGCGGCAGGTGACCGAGGACGACACGCTACCGAACGCCGCAATCAAGGCGATCATGCGCGGCTTTCATCACCCGACGCAGACGGAGCTCCTCACGCCCTACGTGCAGCGTTACTTCGGCCTGCTGGACCGGGTGTGGGCGGAGCGGACCAACGACGTCGCGCAGAGCATCGTCATCGGGCTCTTCCCGTCCGTCGTCATCCAGTCCACTGTGGACGCCGCCGACGCATGGTTGGCCGGCGATTCGCGCCGACCCGCTCCACTTCGCCGGCTCGTCGCCGAGGAGCGAGACGACCTGGCGCGGGCGCTGCGGGCGCAGGCGGTCGACGCCGGCGCCGGGGCGCATCCAGCCGGCTGACCGGGCCCGGCGCAGCGGCGCGGCGCTGACAGCTCAGCCCGGCCGGCCGCGGTGGCTCGCTCAGTCCCGGGAGCTGAGCACACAGAACTCGTTGCCCTCCCGGTCGGCCATCACCACCCAGCCCACGCCGTCGGGCTGCCCGACGGCCGCCCGGCTGGCGCCCAGCAACTCCAGCCGCGTCACCTCGGCGGCCTGATCGTAGGCGGCCCATGGGGCCAGATCGATGTGCAGGCGGTTCTTCACCTGCTTGCCCTCCGGCACGGGCACGAACACCAGCCCGGGGCCCTGCTGGTCGACCGGAATCTCCGCGGGCCGCTCGATCGCATGCGGCGGCACAATCACGACCTCGTCGGCGGCCTCGTAGACGACCTGCCAGCCCAACACCTCGGCCCACCACCTGGCCTGCGCCGCGACGTCCTTGCAGTCGACGACCACCGAATACCACCGCACACTCATCAGGATCCTCCTGGAGCTGGAACCGCGAACTCGACGGGCCGAGTGTGCCCGACCCGACCGACAGCTCAGCCGAGGTGACCGGCCTGGTCGGAGAGCATCCGCATCCCGGTGACCAGGCCACCGGTCAGGTCGCCCGCACCGAACGCCGCCGTCATCGACAGCACCGCGAGCGAGCAGGCGCGGTCGGGCAGGCGCCGACCCGACTCGATGCCGGTGACGACCTCCACCACACCCTGGCCCGGCGATACGGCGATGACCACGGCCTGCGGCGCGAGCGATCCCAGCTGGGCGTGCAGCCGCGCTGCGCTGCCGCGGGTCGGCACGTCGAGGGCGCCGACATAGACGGTGAAGTACAGGCCCGTCTCGGCGCTGGACATCGAGATTGCCTCGTCGAGGCGCGCCAGCTCCTTCGGGCTGAATGGTGCGCGCGGGCGCGCCGTGGAGTTCTCCGGCACGAGCACCTGCCGACCGAACTCCTGCTGCGTGGCGCTGTGGCCGACGGCGCCGTGCTTGGGGGCGCCATGCTTGTCGGCGCCGTCCTGGCCCACCACGTGCTGGCTCACCGGCTGCCGGGTCACCGGCTGCCGGGTCACCGGCTGCTGGCTCACCGGCAGCTGCGTCGCCCCCTGCTGCGTCGCCATGTCGTCGGCAACCGACTGCTGGCCCACGTCCTGCTGGCCAGCCCCCGGCTGGATCGCGGACGCGTCACCACTCACCGTGCGCACCACCCTTTACTGTCACGATCAGCGGCATCGCGACCGCCTGTTGGGCCCCCGCCGGCAGCGCGCCGGCGCCGGAGTTCGCACCCGCCGGTTGCGCTGGTCGCTGCGCGGTGGACCGGATGCCCCCCGTGCTCGCGGCGACGTCGACCTGCTCGCGCATCGAGGCCTCCAGCATGCCGGGGGCCGGCGCATACCAGACGGGGTCGTGCGGCCACGCCTGGCCGGGACGGTAACGCGGACGTCGTCGGGCGCTCGGGGCATAGACAAGGATCGCGAAAACGGCATAGAAGGACAGCGGAATGCCGGCAAAAACGGCGAACATCTCGGCGGTACTCATGCCGCCTCCGCGCCGGAGAATGCGTCGGCGGTACTCACGCGGCGAGGTTACCGAACCGGCTGCGGCGGCCCGTCACCAGATCGCCGGATGGCGGTCGCGCCACGGTCGCGTGGCCTCCAGCTGGGCGCCGAGGGCGAGCAACGTGGCCTCGTCGGCAGGGCGGCCCGCGAGCATGATGCCGACCGGCAGGCCCGGCTCGGTCCAGTACAGTGGCAGGCTGATCGCCGGCTGGCCGCTCACGTTGTACAGCGCGGTGAACGGCGTGAACCTCTTCTGCCGATCGAAATTCTCCGCGGGCTCGACGCCGTCGGTGAACCAGCCAATCGGCGCCGGCAGCTGCGCCAGCGTGGGGGTCAGGATCGCGTCGTACGCCGCGGTGTCCGCGATCGCCTGCCGGGTGGCGGCCTGGACGCCGCCGAGCGCCGTCGTGAAGTCGTTGGCGGACAGGCGCCTACCCCGCTCGCGCATCCAGCGCGTGAGCGGCGCGAGCTCGGCCTCCTGGCTCGGCTCGACCGGCGCCGAGCAGGCCGCCACCGCCCACAGCACCTCGAACATCGGCAGCAGGTCCGGGCCGAACGGCGCCGGCACGTCGTCGACCTGGTGGCCGAGAGACGCCAGCAGCGCGGACGCGTCCTCCCACGCCGCGCGCACCTCCGGCGCGATCTCGGCATCACGCACGGGCGGGGTGATGTGCCGCCCGATCCGCAGCGCGCCGACTTCGCGACCGGTCTCACCGAGGAACGTCTGTCCGGCCGGCAGCGGCGGCGCCCAATGCGGGTCGCCCGGCATGGGGACCGCCATCGCGTCGAGCAGCGCCGCCACATCGGCCACCGACCGCCCGATCGGGCCGCTGCCGGACAGCCCGGTGGCCTCGACGCCGAGCGGGCCGGAGCTGACCCGCCCGCGCGCGCATTTCAGGCCGACCAGGCCACAGACGCTGGCCGGGATGCGGATCGACCCACCGCCGTCGCTGCCCTGCGCGACCGGGATCAGCCCGGCGGCGACCGCAGCGCCCGCGCCACCGCTCGATCCGCCGGCCGAGCGCGACAGGTCCCATGGTGTGCGGGCCGGCGGGGCGACGCCGTTCTCGGTGTAGCACGGCAGCCCGAACTCCGGGGTGTTGGTCTTGCCGAGGCTGATGGTCCCGGCCTGGCGCAGCAGGGTCACCACGTTGTCGTCGAACGGCGGCACGAAATCGGCGTAGATCCTCGACCCGAGCGTGGTGCGCACGCCCGCCGTGAAGTTCAGGTCCTTGATGCCGATCGGCACGCCCGCAAGCGGTGATCCGGCGCCATCGCGGCCGGCCTCGTCCATGGCGCGGGCCCGCTCCCGCGCGGCAGCCGCGGTGACCGTCACGAAGGCGCCGATCGACTCGCTGCGTGAGTCGATACGGGCCAGGTAGTGCTCGACCAGTTCGGTCGAGCTGGTCTCGCCGCCGCGGATCGCAGCCGACTGCTCCAGCGCCGTCAGATCGTGCAACTCGCTCACCGCACCGCCCCTCCTGCCGGGCGCGACCGCCACCGGTCGCCGGCCGCCCCGATCGACGCTACCGGTCCGGTGCAGGATGGTCCGCGTGACCGATCTCACCGACGGCAGCCCCACAGACCGCAGCCGGGCCGAATCCCTCGACGCCGACGACCGGCTCGCGTCGTATCGCAACCGGGTCGTCATCGCAGCCGATGGCCCGCTCTACCTCGATGGCAACTCCCTCGGACGGCTGCCCACCACGACCGCCGACCGGCTGCGGAGGGCGGTCGAGCAGGACTGGGGCAGCGGGCTGGTCGGCTCCTGGACGCACTGGGTCGAGCAGGCCACCGCCGTCGGCGACCTGATCGGGGTGCAGATTCTCGGCGCCCGCCGCGGCGAGGTGATGGTGAGCGACTCGACCAGCGTCAACCTGTTCAAGCTCGCCGCCGCCGCACTGGACGGCCGCCCGGACCGCTCGGTCATCGTCACCGACGACGATAACTTCCCGACCGACCGCTACATCCTCACCGGGCTGGCCTCGGAGGACCGCTGCGAGCTGCGGACCGTGCACACCGACATCGACGAGGGCATCGACCTCGATGAGCTGGCGGCAGCCGTCGACGAGGACGTCGCCGTGGTGTCGCTGTCACACGTCGCGTACCGGTCCGGCGCGCTGCTCGACCTGCACCGAGCAACCGAGATCACCCACGCCGCCGGCGCGCTGACGCTGTGGGACCTTTCGCACTCGGCGGGCGCGGTGCCGGTGAATCTCACCGCCGCCGGCGCGGACCTGGCCGTCGGTTGCACCTACAAGTACCTGTGCGGCGGTCCCGGCGCGCCGGCATTCCTCTACGTCCGCGGCGACCTGCAACCGCGGCTGCGGCAGCCGATCTGTGGCTGGTTCTCCCAGCGTGATCAGTTCGACATGGGCGATCGGTACGAGCCGGACCCCGGCATCCGGGGCTTCGCGGTCGGTACGCCGTCGGTGCTGGCGACGTACGCCGTGGAGGAGGGCGCGCGGCTGGTGGCCGATGCCGGCGTCGAGGCGCTCGCGGCGAAGGGTGCCGCGCTCACCGGCTACCTGATCGAGCTCGCCGACACCTGGCTGGCCCCGCTGGGCTTCCGCCTCGCCTCGCCGCGCGACCCGGCCCGGCGCGGCGCCCACGTCACCCTGCACCACCGCGACGCGTGGCAAATCTGCAAGGCGATGATCGACCGCGGCGTCGTACCGGACTACCGCGCGCCGGAGCGGTTACGGCTGGGCCCGGCGCCGCTCTACACCCGGTTCACCGACGTGTACGACGCGATGACCCGGATCCGCGACCTCGTCGCGACCGGCGACCACGATGCCTATCCGGTCGACCGGGCGCGCGTCACCTGACGGCTTGCCGGGCCGATCGACGGTGCCACACTCGACGGTGCCACGCTCCAGTAGCGTCCGGCCGAAGGATGCCCGGGAGCGGGCGCTTCACAGCGACCAGCCGAGAGTGCAGATACGTAACGCACAATTCCGCGCCGAGAACCATGCGCGATCTGCGCATTCGGCGAAGGGAGCTGCTCACCGCTCCTGCCGGCGTCGTCGGCTGGCTAGCATGAGAGCTGGCCCGACCGCGAGAGAATGGTTGAGTGTGCCCACCGCGACGTACCTGGACGATACGAGGATCCGAGCGGTCTTCCAGCGGATGCTCGACGGCTGGCCGGACTCGCGCTCCTACGCCGCGGGTTATGCGTCGGACGCCGACCACATCTCGACCGGCGGAACACTCGCCCGCGGCCGGGCTGAGATCGCGGACGGCCACGAGGCCGTCCTGTCGACGTGGGGTCGCGACAGCCACCTGGCCGGTCGTATCGACCGGCTCCAGTTCCTCACCGCCGACGTCGCGCTACTGACCGTTTACACCGACATCAGTTTCGGCGCCAAGCCCTCCGGCGGGCAGACCCGCCGGACGATCCAGAGCATCACCGCACAGAAGATCGATCAGAGCTGGGCCCTCGCCACCTGCCAATACACCCCGCTGGGGCCGTGGCCTCGGTCCGCCGACACCTCGACCCCACCACTATCGGCTGACGACCCCAGCGCACCCGCGCCGGCACCGGCGACCACGCCCAGGGACGGCGACGGGCTGAAGATCCGGGCGTTGTACCGTCGGATGCTCGACTGCTGGCTGGACGCCCCCGCCTACGCTGAGTGCTTCACCCCCGACGCGGACTACATCACCGGCGGCGGCAGACTCGAACGCGGTTGGCGGGAGAACGTCGAGGGACACCAGATCATCTTCTCGGCATGGGCGCGCGCCAGCCGTCTTGCCGGCCGCATCGAAGGCATCCGCTTCCTGACCGCGGACGTCGCCGTCGTCACGGCATACGGACACATCATCTTCCAGGACCACCGCGCGGACCCCGGCAAGCGCACGATCTACACAGCCACCGCGCAGCGGATCGACGGTTCTTGGATCTTCGTCGGCTATCAGAACACGCCCCTGATCGGGGACTGAGACGCCGTCGATTCAGGTCGGGGCGCCGCCCCGGCGCTCGTACCACTGAACGTCGACGTAGCGACCGAGTTTCCAGCCGACCTCGGTGTAGGTACCGACGGGAACGAACCCACAGCGCCGGTGCAGCGCGATCGAGGCGGGGTTGGGCAGTGCGATACCGGCGTAGGCGCGGTGCACACCCTCGCGGTCCAGCAGGTCGAGCAGGCTGCCGTACAGGGCCCGTCCGATCCCGCCGCCGAGAGCCGACGGTGCGAGGTACACCGAGGTCTCGACCGACGTGCGGTAGCCTGGCTTCGCCCGAAACGGGCTGCTGGTGGCGTATCCGAGGAGCATGTCGGCGCGCTCGGCCACCAGCAGCCGATGTGCGCCGTGCCGGTCGTAGTGCCCGAACCACTCCGCGCGCTGCTCCACCGTGAACTCATCGACGTCGAACGTCGAGTGCCCGGTCCGGACATAGTGGTTGTAGATCCCGGTCAGTGCCGGCAGGTCGGGCGCCGACGCCGGTCGTACGACGATCTCCACTCGCACCTCCGGTCCGGGCGCCGCGATGTGCCGCGCCCTCGTCCGTCCGGCGGCGGCGCTCAGCCGGCCGAGCGGGCCGGGGCCGTCCACCCCTTCGTCCAGGGCTCGACGTATGGCGCCCAGGTCGGCTCGGAGCGCGCATGCCCGCGCAACAAGGTCAGCGTGCGCGACGGCGTGCGCGGGGTGAAGCGCAATTCCCAGCCGAGCTCGCCGAGTAGCCGGTCGGACTTCTGGTGGTTGCAGCGCCGGCACGCGGCGACGACGTTGGCCCAGTCGTGCGCGCCCGCGCGGGATCGCGGCACGACGTGGTCTACCGTCTCGGCCCGGCCTTCGCAATATGCGCACCGATGCCCGTCGCGCTCGACGAGCGTGCGCCGGGTCAGCGGTACGCCGCCGCGGTACGGCACGGCGACGTACCTGGTCAGCCGCACCACCCTGGGCACTGGTACACAGACCCGCTCGGCGTGGAAGGCGCCGGCACCGGACTCCACGACGGTCGCGCGGTGGGCGAGCACGAGCACGACCGCGCGGCGCTGCGGGACGACCCCGAGCGGCTCGTAGGTGGCGTTGAGCACCAACGTGGTCGACGACAACGCTCACCTCCGCCGTCGGCGGTGGTCACTGCAGCGCTCCGCGTTACGTCGACCGCCGACCCGGGCTAAGTCAACCCGACGAACTCGCAGAAAGCACGCCCAATCCCCGAGTCGGCGCGGCAGCGTCGTAGCCGCGCCGGCCGCGGCGGGCCGGCCGACGGTGCTCCGTAGGCTCGCGGCATGGCTGCTCCCGCATACCCGTTCGCCGACCGCGACGAGACCGTCGAGACCTTGCACGGCCACCGGATCGCCGACCCGTACCGCTATCTGGAGGACCGCACCGACGTCGCGACGATCGAGTGGGAGGCGGCGCAGGAATACCTCACCACACCGCTTCTCGCCGGCCTGCCGGGACGGCGGTGGCTGTCGGAGCGGCTGACCGGCCTGCTGCGGTGCGGCGCCGTCTCGCCACCGGTCTGGCGCGGCGATCGGGAATTCTTCACCCGCCGCGATCCCGACCAGGAGCACGCCGCCGTGATCGTGCGGCAGCGCGGCGCCGAGCGGGTGCTCCTCGACCCCGGCGAGATCGATCCGACCGGAACGACCACCCTGGACACCTGGGCGCCGAGCGTCGATGGCGGGCGGCTGGCCTATCAGCTGTCCACCGGCGGCGACGAGGAGTCGCAGCTCTACGTCATCGACGTCGCGACGGGCGAGCGGCTCGACGGGCCGATCGACCGGTGCCGCTACTCCCCGATCGGCTGGCTGGCAGGCGGTGCTGAGCTCTACTACGTGCGTCGGCTCGCGCCGGCCGACGTACCGGCCGGGGAGGAGCAGTTCCACCGCCGCGTCTACCGCCACCGCGTCGGGGCCGACCCCGAGACCGATCTGCAGGTGCACGGCGCCGGCCTCGACCCGACCAACTACTACGACGTCCACATCTCCCGGGACGGCCGCTGGTTGACGGTGACGGCATCGGCCGGGACGGCGCCGCGCAACGACGTGTGGATCGCCGATCTCGGCGCGAGTCCGGGTGTGCGCCCGGACCTGCTGCCGGTGCAGATCGATGTCGACGCGCGCTGCGAGGGCGGCGTGCAGCGGGACGGACTGCTCTACCTCAGCACCGACCGGGACGCCCCCCGCGGGCGCGTGGTCGCCGTCGATCCGGCGAAGCCGGCGTACGAGGGCTGGCACGACGTCGTCCCGGAGCGCCCGGACGCGGTCCTCGAGGACTGGACCCTGCTCGATCACCCGGACGGCCCCGTCGCGCTCGCCGCGCATGCAGCGGACGCTGCCAGCCACCTGACGTGGTACGACGCCGGGACCGGTGCGGAACTCGGCCAGGTCGACGACCCCGGCGGACGCGACGCCGGCGACGCTCGTCCCGCCACGATCGGGCCGCTGACGTCTGACCCCGACGGCGGGCCGAACGCGTGGCTCGGCTACACCGACCACGTCACGCCACCGTCGGTGCGCACCTGGTCGGTGACGCGGCCCGCAACCGTCGCGCCCTACGCCGAGGCTCCGGGCAGCGCCGACACCAGCGGTGTCCGGGTGATCGAGGATCACTGCACGTCTGCCGACGGCACGCGGGTACATATGTTCGTGCTCGCTGGCGACGCAGCGCCAACGGCACCGCGGCCGGCGATCCTGTGGGGCTACGGCGGCTTCGACATCGCGCTGACCCCGGCGTACGCCGCGACCGCCCTCGCATGGGTGCGGGCCGGCGGCGTATGGGCGATCGCGAACCTGCGCGGCGGCTCGGAGAACGGCCAGGAGTGGCACCGAGCCGGGATGCGCGAGCACAAGCAGAACGTCTTCGACGACTTCGCCGCGGCAGCGCGGTTTCTCCTCACCGAGAACTGGACGACCCCGTCCCAGCTCGCTGTCTTCGGCGGCTCCAATGGTGGGCTGCTCGTCGGCGCGGCCGTGACGCAATTTCCCGAGCTGATGGCGGCCGCCGTCTGCAGCGCGCCGCTGCTGGACATGGTGCGCTACGAGCGTTTCGGGTTGGGCCGGACGTGGAATGACGAGTACGGCACCGCCGAGGACCCCACCGAGCTGGGCTGGCTGGTCGGTTACTCGCCCTACCACCGGGTGGTCGAAGCCACGGCGTATCCGGCCGTGCTCTTCACCGTCTTCGGCTCCGACACCCGGGTCGATCCGGTGCACGCCCGCAAGATGTGCGCCGCCCTGCAGTGGGCGACCACCGGAGACGGCCCGATCCTGCTGCGCAGCGAGGCCGACGTCGGGCACGGCGCCCGGTCGGTCTCGCGGACCGTCGGGCTCGCGGTTGACCAGCTCGCCTTCCTGGCCGACCGGCTCGGCCTGGCGCTTCCCGCCTGACCCGGCCCGGCGCGGCCGGGTCACGCGAACCTCCCGACCGTGCCCTGGCAGGCTGGAGCCGTGATCGACGCCGCCGGAGGAGCCAACGTGCCTTCACTGGCGCAGCCGTCGGCCGGGTCATCGGCGGGGAAGCCGGCCTGCGCCGACCGCACCGACACCTTCTGCAGCACCGTCTGGAACATGACGCACACCGGCTGGCTCGCCGGCGTCGGCGACACGATCGTCGCACCGCTGGCCAAGATCGCGCTCATCGTCGTGGTGGCGCTGATCGTCCGGTGGCTGCTGCACCGGGTGATCCGCCGGCTGACCAGCATCACCGAGCGCGGCAGCATCCCGGCCATCCTGCAGCCGCTCGCCGAGCGTCCGTTCGTCGGCCGGCTCGCCGAGGCGACCGGACTGCTCGCCGAACGACGCCGTCAGCGGGCCGAGACGATCGGCTCGATCATGCGCAGCGTCGCGTCGTTCGTGATCGTGATGGTGGCGTTCATGCTGGTGCTGGGTGAGCTCGGCATCAATCTCGCTCCGATCATCGCCGGCGCCGGCATCATCGGGGTCGCGTTCGGACTTGGTGCCCAGACGATCGTGCGCGACTTCCTGGCCGGCATGTTCATGATCCTGGAGGATCAGTACGGCGTCGGCGACGTGGTCGACGCCGGCCTCGCCGTCGGCACCATCGAGGCGGTCGGCCTGCGCACCAGTCAGCTACGCGACCGTCACGGCACCGTGTGGTACGTCCGCAACGGCGAGGTCGCGCGGGTCGGCAACTTCAGCCAGGGCGAGGCGCAGCTCGACATCGTCGTCGACCTCCCGCCCGGCGGGCCGCCGAGCGCCACGGCCATCACCGATGTCGCCACGGTGATCGCCGGCCTGCGGCGCGACGCCGACTGGGTCGAGTCAATCCTGACCGAGCCCACGGTCACGGCGCCGGACGGCCAGAACCCGGACCACCCAGACGCGGTGCGCATCCGTATGCTCACCCGCCGCGGTGACCTGGAGCAGGTCGCCGATGAGGCCCGGCACCGGGTGAGCGGATCAGCCGGTGACGCCCGCGATGCATAGTCTCCCAGCACGTTAGCCGCCGCAGCGCATCAGCCGTTCGCCCGGCTGCGCGGGAACGATGGACCGCGCGGCGGGCGACGCGTAGCGTAGCCGCGTGCTGCAGTGCCTATTGCGACCAGCGTCGGCCGCCCGGGTCGCCCGGTGCGCGCTGTGCCAAACGGGGGAACCAGATGCCGACTGAGCGCACCGCCCGTCGTGGTTGGCGCGCGCTCACGAGCCGGCCAGCGGGTCGGGTCGGCCCCCCACGCGGCCGCGCGACGAACCCGCAGGACGCCGCGAGCACGGCCTCCCCCGCGCCGTACTCCGACGATCCCGCGCCGGCGCAGAGTTCGGCTGATGAAGGGCCGGCGGACGAGGGGCCGGAGTCCGCCGCGCCGGTCGACGCTACGCCGCGGTCCGCCCCGCCGGTCGACGCTACGCCGCAGGTCGGCACGGCGACACCTGAGCGGTGCACCACCTACCACGAGGTATTCGCGGTCCGCGAGGCCCGCTACATCTTCGGCGGGTTCGTCCTGTCCGTACTGGGCGACCAGCTCGCCCGAGTCGCCCTCGCCGTGCTGGTCTACGCGCGCACGTCGTCGGCGCTGCTGACCGCGCTGACCTACGCCGTGACATTCCTACCCTGGGTGGTCGGCGGCCCCGTCCTGGCGGCGTACGCCGACCGGATTCCGCGCCGGTCGGTGCTCATCTTCTGCGACGTCGGGCGCGCGATCCTCATCGGCGGGCTGGCGTTGCCGGGCATCCCGCTGCCGGTGCTCGTCGGCATTCTCTTCGTCGCGACGCTACTGAGTCCGCCATTCGAGTCCGCCCGCGCCGCCCTGATGCCGGACATCCTGGAGGGCGACCGGTACGTTCTCGGCAACGCCCTGATGGTCAGCACCCAGCAGGTCGGGCAGGTGATCGGGTTCGCCGGCGGCGGTGCGATCGTGGCGGTGATCGGCGCTCGCGGTGCGCTCGCGGCCGACGCCTCGACGTTCCTGCTGTCGGCGGTGCTGATCTGGCGCGGCGTGCAGCGGCGGGCGACATCGCGCCGGGCCGACACCGAGCCCGCGTCGGTGTGGCGGGACAGCGTGGCGGGCCTGTCGCTGGTCTTTCGGGACCGCCGGCTGCGGACGATCGTGCTGATGGTGTGCTCTGCCTCGGCCTTCTCTTTCGCCTGGGAGGGCATCACGCCGCCGTGGGCGGCGGAGCTCGGCGGCGGGGCACGCACGGTCGGCCTGCTGCTCGCCGTGAGCCCGATCGGGGTGGTCGTCGGTGCCGTTGTCATCGGCCGGTTGTTCACACCCTCGGCGCGGGAACGGCTGATGTATCCGCTCAGCGTCCTGGCGCCGCTCGTTCTGGTGCTTGTCGCGGCGGTGCACTCGCTGCTGTCGGTGCTCGTCGTCCTGGCGATATCCGGGTTCGCGATGTCGTTCAACCTGCCGCTGAACGCGGTATTCATCCGGGCCATCCCGGGTGAGTTCCGCGGTCGGGCGTTCGGCGTGGCGAACGGCGGCATGCAGGCGTCGCAGGGGCTGGCGATCCTGGTCGCGGGCGCGGTGACCGACGTGGTCGCGCCGAGCACCGCGATAGCCCTCTTCGGCCTGGTCGGCACCGTCGTGGGCGCCATCGTCGCGGCGCCGCTCGCGCGACCGCGGAAAGACAGACCCTCATCGGCGTGATGCACTACCGGCCCGACGGCGGGCGGACTGCGAGACTGGTGCGCGTGCCAGCCGACAGACCAAACTCAGCCGCGGAGCCCGGACCACAGGCGACCCCCCAGCCGCTGCCCTTGGTGGGTCGCGAGCCGCAGCCGACCTTCTATGACCAGGTCGGCGGCGAGCCGACGTTCCGCGCCCTCGTCTCGCGGTTCTACCAAGGTGTCGCCGAGGATGACGTCCTGCGCCCGCTTTACCCCGAGGACGATCTCGCCGGCGCCGAGGAGCGGCTGCGGATGTTCCTCATCCAGTACTGGGGCGGCCCGCGTACCTACTCCGACCGGCGCGGGCACCCGCGGCTGCGGATGCGCCACGCGCCGTTCGCGATCGGCGAGCCGCAACGGATCGCCTGGCTGACCCGGATGCGGGCTGCCATGGACTCCCTCGACCTTGCCCCCGAGCACGCCGAGACGCTATGGGGATATCTGGAATCCGCCGCCTTCAGCATGCAGAACCGCCCATAGAGGCGCCGCGGCGCGCGGACTATCGTGTGTCGGGCCCGACGGGCGTCCAGGTGTGTGGCGCGCGGACACGGGCCGCAAACCCGTCCGGACGCGTCCGTCGCCGCCGCGTTCCGCCGACAACCAGAAGGAGACCCGTGCACCGATCCGGCGACGGTGTGGCATCCGCTGACCCGGCCGCTGCGGTCGATCCGGCCGGCCGCGCCTGGTGGCGAGACGCGGTGTTCTACCAGATCTACGTCCGCAGCTTCGCCGACGGCGGTGGCGACGGCGTCGGTGATCTCCTCGGCGCCCGGGAGCGGGTGGACTACCTTGCCCTGCTCGGCGTGGACGGGGTGTGGCTGACGCCGTTCTACCCCTCGCCGATGGCCGACCACGGCTACGACGTCGCCGACCCCCGAGCGGTGGACCCGCTCTTCGGTGACATCGCTGCCTTCGACGCTCTCATCAGCAACGTCCACGCGCATGGCCTGAAGCTGCTCGTCGACCTGGTGCCCAACCACACGTCGGATCAGCACGGGTGGTTTCAGGTGGCGCTCGCGGCACCGGCGGGGAGCCCCGAGCGGGCCCGGTACCACTTCCGGGCGGGCCGTGGCCGCGACGGCGCCGAGCCGCCCAACAACTGGCTGTCGGTCTTCGGCGGCCCGGCCTGGAAGCGGGCGCCCGACGGCGAGTGGTACCTGCACCTGTTCGCGCCGGAGCAGCCGGACCTGAACTGGGACAACCCCGAGGTCGTCGCCGATCTGGAACGCACGATGACGTTCTGGCTCGACCGTGGTGTCGACGGGTTTCGGATCGACGTGGCACACGGCATGGCGAAGCACGCGGGCCTGCCCGACATGGATATCCCGCCGGGCACCGTGATCATGCGCGAGGTCGACAGCGATCCGCGCTTCGACCAGGACGTGGTGCACGACGTGCACCGGATGGTGCGCCGGACCCTCGATCGTTACCCGGGCCGGATGGCAATCGGGGAGGTGTGGGTCTCCGACGACGAGCGGCTGTCGCGATACGTCCGCCCGGACGAGCTGCACCAGGCGTTCAACTTCTATCTGCTGCAGGCGGATTGGGATGCAGACTCCTTCGGCGCAGCGATCAGGCGGTCCTATGCCGCCGTGACCGGGGTCGGTGCAGCGCCGACCTGGGTGCTGTCGAACCACGACGTGTCCCGCGAGGTCACCCGCTACGGCGGGGGCGAGCTGGGGCTGCAGCGGGCCCGCGCCGCAGCGCTACTCATCCTCGCGCTGCCCGGCTCGGTCTACATCTACAACGGCGGCGAACTCGGCCTGCCCGACGTGGACCTCCCCGACGACGCCCTGCAGGACCCGACCTGGGAACGATCCGGGCACGCCGAGCGTGGCCGGGACTCCGCGCGGGTGCCGATGCCGTGGTCCGGTGACCGGCCGCCGTACGGCTTCAGCACCGAGGGGACCTGCACCTGGTTGCCGATGCCGCCGAACTGGGCCGGGCTGACCGTCGAGGCCGAGCTGGACAACGCCGGGTCGATGCTGTCGCTCTACCGGCAGGCCCTGTCGTTACGGCGTTCACTGCCCGCGCTGGCAGGCGAGGGACTGTCCTGGTACGGCGCGCCGCCGGGGTGTCTGGCGTTTCGCCGGGACGGCGGTCTCGTGTGCGCGCTGAACGCGACCGACTCGGCCGTGCCGATGCCCGACGGGCAGGTGGTGCTCGCCAGCGCGCCGGTCAACGACGGCATGCTGGCGGCGAACGCCGCAGTCTGGCTCAGCGGATCCTGACCGGGCGCACGAACCGGGCCCGCGGTCAGGTCGGCTCGTCGCCGCCCAGCTCGGCGAGGAACCCCCGCTCGTCGGTGAGCCGGCGCGGCCGGCTGCCGCCGAGGTCGAAGGGCACGCAGACCGATCGTGCGAGCACGACGAGCTCCCCGTCGGCGCGGATCTCGTAGTCGACCGTGAACGCCGCGGCACGCACCGAACTGCACCAGATGTCGATGTCGAGCGGCTCCGGCGCGTAGACGACCGGTCGCCGGTAGTCGATCTCGTGCCGGGACACGACGACGCCGCCGGCGATCGAGGTCAACCCCCGGGCGGTGGCCCGGTGGAAGAACAGATCGATACGGGCCTGCTCGAGATAGACGAGGAACGCCGAGTTGTTGATGTGGCCCTGGGCGTCCATGTCGGCCCAGCGCATCGCACAGGCGTAGCTGTGGCGAGCCACCCGGTCAGCCGCGGGTGAGCCGGCGGTACGTCGCGCGGTGTGGCCGGGCCGCCTCCGCACCGAGCCGCGCGACCTTGTTGGCCTCGTAGTCGGCGTAGTTGCCCTCGAACCAGAACCACCGCGACTCGCCCTCGTAGGCCAGGATGTGGGTCGCGATGCGGTCCAGGAACCACCGGTCGTGCGACGTGATCACCGCACACCCCGGGAACTCCAGCAGTGCGTTCTCCAGCGACGACAGAGTGTCGACGTCGAGGTCGTTGGTCGGCTCGTCGAGCAGCAGCAGGTTGCCGCCCTGCTTGAGCGTCAGCGCCAGGTTGAGCCGGTTGCGCTCGCCGCCGGACAGCCTACCGGCGCGCTTCTGCTGATCGGGACCCTTGAAACCGAAGGCGCTCACGTAGGCGCGCGAGGGCATCTCGACGTTGCCCACCTTGATGTGGTCGAGCTCGTCGGAGACGACCTGCCAGACGCTCTTCTTCGGGTCGATACCCGATCGGCCCTGGTCGACGTAGGACAGGGAGACCGTCTCCCCCACCCTCAGCTCGCCGGAATCGGGCTTCTCCTCGCCGACGATCATCCGGAACAACGTCGTCTTGCCGGTCCCGTTCGGGCCGATCACACCGACGATGCCGCCGCGCGGCAGGTTGAACGACAGGTCGTCCATCAGGACCCGGTCATCGAACCTCTTGGTGAGATCGTGCGCTAGCACCACCTGACTGCCCAGCCGCGGCCCGAGCGGGATCTGGATCTCGTCGAAATCCAGCTTGCGGGTCTTCTCCGCCTCCGTCGCCATCTCCTCATAGCGCTGCAGCCGCGCCCTGCTCTTGGCCTGCCGACCGCGGGCGCTCTGCCGCACCCACTCCAGCTCGTCCCGCAGCCGCTTCTGCCGCTTGACGTCCCGCTGGCCCTCGACCTTCAGGCGGGTGGATTTGGTCTCCAGGTACGTCGAGTAGTTGCCCTCATACGGGTAGAGCCGGCCGCGGTCGATCTCCAGGATCCATTGCGCGACGTTGTCGAGGAAGTACCGGTCGTGGGTGACGGCGAGCACGGCGCCGGCGTACTGGGCCAGGTGCTGCTCCAGCCACTGCACGCTCTCGGCATCGAGGTGGTTGGTCGGCTCGTCGAGCAGCAGCAGGTCGGGTTGCTCGAGGAGCAGCCGACACAGCGCCACCCGGCGCCGCTCCCCACCCGAGAGCACCGATACTTCGGCCGCACCGTCAGGACAGCGCAACGCGTCCATCGCCTGCTCGATCGCGCTGTCGATCTCCCACCCCCCGGCGTGGTCGATCTTTTCCATCAGCTCGCCCTGCTCGCCCATCAGCGCATCGAGGTCGGCGTCCGGGTCGCCCATCGCGGCCGAGACGGCTTCGAAGCGCGCGAGCAGCCCACGGGTGCCGGCGACGGCCTCCTCGACGTTCTCCCGCACGGTCTTCGATTCGTCGAGC
>JBPCOR010000176.1:0-4214 GCA_051000035.1 Mycobacteriales bacterium
TGGGCTCCTCGCCTCCCCCTGCGCCACCCTGGTCGTGGTGACGCTCGGGCTGATCGCAGGATACCGAGCGGGCCCGGTCGATGAAACGATCAGCTTCATCACCAACCTGGTGCTCGTCATCCCCGGCCTGCCCCTGATGATCATCCTGGCGGCCTATCTGCAAAGCCGGTCGATCTGGACCATCGTGCTCGTCGTCGCCTTCACCAGCTGGGCGACCGGCGCCCGGGTCATCCGCAGCCAGGCCACGACCCTGCGCAGCCACGAGTTCATCACCGCTGCAGTCTTCTCCGGTGAGCGGTTGTTCCGGATCGCCTTCCGGGAAATCCTGCCCAACATGACATCGCTGGTCGCCGGCAGCTTCTTCGGTGCGGCGACCGCCGCCGTGATGGCGGAGGCGAGTCTGGAGTTTCTCGGGCTCGGTGATCCGACCGCCGTCAGCTGGGGCACCATTTTGTACTACGCCGAACAGCAGAACGCGCTGCTGACCGGGCAGTGGGTGCTGGTCTTCGCACCGGGCCTGGCGATAGCCCTGCTCGCGACGGCGTTCACCCTGATCAACTTCGGCGTCGACGCACTGTCCAATCCACGCCTGCGGGAGAAGTCATGACCCTGCTGGAGGTGCGCGGGCTCGACGTCGTCTACGAACCCAGCCGGGGCCAACGTATCTGGTCCGTGCGCGACGTCGACCTGGACCTGCGCGAGGGCGAATTCGTCGGCCTGGTCGGTGAGTCGGGCTGCGGCAAATCGACCCTGGGCTACGCGATCACCCAGATGTTGCGGCCACCCGCGCGGCTGTCGGGTGGGCAGATCCGGTTCAACGGCACGGACATCAGCACCCTGGACGGCGAGGCATTGCGCGAGCAGCGCCGTAACGGTTTCGCCCTGGTGCTGCAGAGCGGAATGAACGCCCTCAACCCGGTGCGCAACGTCCGGCACCATTTCCGCGACATCCTGCGCGCCCACAAGCGCTCCGGCGAGGACATGTCCGGCACCGTCGTGCAGCGCCGCGGCGCCGAATTGCTGCACAGCGTCCGGCTCGACGCCGACGTGCTGGACCGGTTTCCGCACGAGCTGTCCGGAGGTATGCGCCAGCGGGTGTCCATTGCCCTCGCCCTCGCGCTCGAACCAAAGATGATCGTCTTCGACGAGCCCACCACGGCGCTCGACGTCATCGTGCAGGCCGCGGTCATGGACACCATCAAGGACCTGCAGCGATCGAGCGGTTTCACCGCCCTGCTGATCAGCCACGACCTCGGCGTGGTGCTCGACGCGACCGATCGGGTGATGGTGATGTACGCAGGCGAAATCGTGGAGGACCAGCCGTCGAACCGGCTCCTACGCGGCTCGCATCATCCCTATACCGAGGCGCTGCTGACCTGTTACGCCGATCCGCGCGCCGAGCAGATCCACCTCGGTGGCATTCCCGGGTCACCGCCTGACCTCTCCCTGCCCTCCGGTGGGTGCCCGTTCGCGCCGCGATGCGAGCACGTCGAGCAGATCTGCCGCGAGCAGGACCCGCCGTTGACACCACTGGGCGCCGGGCAGGCGGCCTGCCACGTGCGGGCCAAGGCCCAGCGCGACGAAGTGGAGCCGGCGGATGTCCACTGAACCCGCATCCAGGCGCGACATTCCGCCGCTGGCCGTCGACGGCGTCTCGAAGGTGTTCTCCTCCCGCGGCCGGCGCGGGCGCGTCGTCACCGCCGTGGACAACGTGTCGTTCACGATCGAGGCCGGCGCCGCGCTCGGGCTGGTCGGCGCCAGCGGCAGCGGCAAGAGCACGATCGCCAACATGATCACCGGGTCGACCCGACCCAGCAGCGGCTCGATCACCTTCGGCGACACGCGAGTCGACACGCTGCGGTCGAGGGGACTGCGCGAATACCACCGCCGGGTGCAGATCGTATTCCAGGATCCCTACGGCGCCCTGAACCCGCTGCACACGGTCGAATACACCGTCGCCCGGCCGTGCGAGAATTTCCTCGGCCTCTCGCCGCCGGCAGCGCGTGATCGGGTGACCGAACTGCTCGAGACGGTCGGCCTGACCCCTGCGACCCAGTTCGCGCCGAAGCTCCCCCACCAGCTCTCCGGCGGGCAGCGCCAGCGGGTCGTCATTGCCCGCGCCCTGGCCTGCGATCCCGACCTGCTCGTCGCCGACGAACCCGTGTCGATGCTCGACGTCTCCCTGCGCGCGGGCGTGCTGCGGCTGCTCGCCGAGCTGCGGGAGGAGCGCGGGCTGTCACTGCTCTACATCACCCACGACCTGTTGAGCGCCCGCGTGGTCACCGATCAGGTGCTCGTGCTGGAGAAGGGCATCGTGGTGGAGAGAGGGCCGACGAAACAGGTCATGCAGCATCCCCAGGCGGAGTACACCGTCCGATTGCTCGACGCCCTCGCCACCCCGGCGACGTCGGCAGAAGGGTAGCCAACCGATGAGAGTGCACCGAAGAATTCGCCGCGTCCCGCGGCGGTCCCGGGTGCTGCGATGGGCGGCCGGCGCCGCCGTCGCGGCACTTGCCATCACCTCGCTGCAGTCGCCAGCATCGGCCGCGCCGGACCGGTCGGTCGCACATTACGGCGGCCTGAGCGCGACCCAGCGGGCCAGCCTGATGACGGTGGCGCGTGACACGTGGAAGTTCTACAGCGCCGATGTCGACCCCACGACGCACCTGCCGTTGGACAACCTGACCTACGCGGGCGGGTCGGCCGCGCCGACCGGCTACGGCCGCTACACCTCGGCGGCGAATATCGGCGTCTACCTGTGGTCGGTCGTCTCGGCCCGCGACGTCGGGCTGATCAGCCGCACCAAGGCCACCACGATGTTGCGCCAGACCCTGACCGAGGTCGCGCATCTGAAACGGGACAAGGGCTTCTTGTACCAGTGGTACGACACGAGCAACGGCCATGTGATCCGCAATCCCGGCGACGTCGACTGCAACACCGAGACCACACCGACGTTCGACAACTGCTACTTCTTGTCCAATGTGGACAACGGCTGGTATGCCTCCGGTTTGGTCGTCGTGCGCCAGGCGCTGCCGGCGCTGCGACAGCAGGCCGACGCCCTGATGAAGCCGATGGACTTCGGCATGTTCTACGACGGCCGGGCCGAGAACCACTGCAACGTCAACGTCAACATCGCCGGCAACCAGCCCACCGGCCAGATGTACGGCGGCTATTACGTCGGCCTGCCACCGAGCGACCCCGCCAACGCCACGCACTACTACCACAACGGTGCGCTGTATTCCGATCCGCGGATCTCGGCGTACATCGGGATGGGCCTGCACCAGATGCCGGGCAACGTGTGGTGGCGCAGCTGGCGGGAGCTGCCGCCCCCGGCGCCGTTCGCCGACTGCCAGAAGACCGATCCGGACTTCTCCTGGCAGGGCCAGTGGCCGATGGCCGGCGCCTGGAAGACCTACACGGACCCGCGGTCCGGGCGCAAATTCCCGGTATGGGAGGGCCATTACCACTACCTTGCCAGCGACCTCAACTTCATCCCGACGTACTCCGGCGGCATGTTCGAGGGCCTGATGGTGAACGACGTCGTGCCCGAGACGTCATGGGGGACGCACAGCTTCGGGCGTGCGGACGCTGCCACCGCCGCCGTGCAGATCAAGTACGCCACCGAGGAGCTCGGATACCCGGTCTGGGGCATGTCGCCGTCCAGCACCGCCGATGACACCGGCGGATACGGCGGATTCGGCGTCGAGGGCCAGAAATTCCCGTACCACGGCGTCGGGGCGACGCGCGGTCAGCCGAATCTCGGCCTCGCGCAATGCGTCACCTGCGCGACCGAGGATGTCGTGACACCGCACGCGTCGTTCCTGGCGCTGGACGTCGCGCCGCAGCGGGCCTACGCCAACATCGCCAAGCTGCGCCGGCTCTATCCGGGCAGCTACGGCGCTGGTGGCTTCTTCGACGCCGTGAACCCGACGACCGGCTCGGTCGGGCATCGCTATCTCGTGCTGGACCAGTCCATGATCATGGCGTCGCTCGACAATGCCCTGCGGGACCGGTCCTTGCAGCGCCATTTCGCCGCCGACCCCGTCTCGCGGGCCGCGCGGACCTACCTGGGCATGGAGAACATGTTCCTCGGGTAGCGACACGGCCGGCCCGGTAACCCGGCGCCGGGCGCGCCGGCGTCCTGCGCAGCGTTCGCCCCCCCGCCGTCTTCGCCTGCCTCTTTTTTCTTTTCCTTCTTTTTTCTTTTTCTTCTC
>JBPCOR010000180.1:0-3956 GCA_051000035.1 Mycobacteriales bacterium
ACGCTACGGGGCATTGTCACCAACGCGATGGTCGCCGAACCGGACGGTTGCCGAACGGACGGACCGAACGGGATCGTGGCCGGGCGGCGATCGTGACTACGTCGCTTGTCGGCGCGGTCCCCCTAGCCACCGCCGCGACAAACGACCGGTCGGCAGCGTCGCCCGCCGGCGGCGACCGGGCCGGCAGCGCATCGTGGAACCAGCCGTTGGCGATCCATCCCGCCTGACCGAAGCACCCAATCAGGCCGATCCTGCCTCCGGTGGTTTCGCGGGGTCGCGATCGAGCACGCCCTGGGCCGCGAGCGCGCCGGAATCGGGGTCGCCAGCCGTTTCGCCGGCCTCTTCGTCGTCGGCGCGCTGCTGGTGACGAGTGCAGAACGGGACGTCCGGGGACAGCTCGTCGGAGCAGTCATCGTCGCCCGGATACCTACAGCCGTCCAGATGCTTCACGGGTTCACTCCGTTACCGAGCCGGTTGCCGACGGTCGTCGTCAGTGTCTCGCAGGGCTTCTACGAGCGCGAGTCCAGGGCCCGCTGTGCGCGTCAGCCGATCATGGCCCGACGCGCACAGCGGCCTCGTCGGCGGCCCGGGCAAGGTGTTCACTGTGCTGATGGTGAACGGGTCTCGCTCGTGGCCGCCGTTCGATCCGGGGCGCCGTCGATGACGATCAGCGATGTACGGCGGGCGGCCCAGCAGCACGTCATGCCGCATTTCACGACGTCCCGGTCGTGGCACGCGGATTCGCTGCCGGTCATCGTTCGGGGTGTGGGCGCCCATGTCTGGGATGCGGAGGGTCGGCGGTACCTCGACGGGCTGTCCGGGCTGTTCCGCGTCAACGCCGGCTACGGCCGGGACGCGTTCGTGGCGGCTGGCAGCCGGCAGCTCGCCGATCTGGCCTACGCCTCGACCTGGGACGCCGTGCACCCGGCCACGGCGCACGCCGCCGTCGCGCTGGCGGAGCGTGCCCCCGGGGATCTGGACCGGGAGTTCTTCGTCAACTCCGGCTCCGAGGCGGTCGAATCGGCGTTGAAGCTCGCCCGCTGCTATCACCTCGCGAACGGCGAACCGCAGCGGCAGCAGGTGATCGCCCGGGATTGGGCTTGTCACGGCACCAGCCTCGGCGCGCTGTGCCTGACCGGCGTGCCCGCGACCCGGGCACCGTTCGAGCCGTGGCTGGGGGACTGGGTGCGTCGTGTCCCGCACACCCTCGACGACCCGCACGACGGCTCGGTGCCCGGTCCGCGATTGCCGTCGGTGCGCGCGATCGAAGACGTCATCGACACGCAGGGCCCCGACACGGTCGCGATGATTATCGCCGAACCGGTGCAGAACGGCCGCGGCGCCGTGACGCCGGCACCGGGATACTGGTCGGCCCTGCGCGCACTGTGCGACCGGCACGGGATCCTGCTCTGCGCGGATGAGGTGATCACCGGGTTCGGCCGGTGTGGCGGGTGGTTCGCCGTGGCCCGGGAGAATGTCGTCCCTGACCTGCTGACCTTCGCCAAGGCGGCAGCATCGGGATATGCACCGGTCGGCGGAGTGCTGGCGCGCCGGGCTGCGGCAGCTCGCGTCCGCGCACGGCTGCGTTGCCGATGTACGCGGCTGGTCGCCGGCGGCGTGCTCGCCCGGCTGATGCGCGATGCGGGGATCATCGTGCGACCGGACGCCAGGGGCGCGACGATGCTGACGATCGCCCCGCCGCTGATCTGCGGCACCGAGGAGATCGCCGAGCTGCTGCTGGCCGGCGTCGACCGGGTCCTCGACGGGGTAGGCCGATGGCTCACCCGGCCTGGTCGATGAGGAGCCACCGGCTCGACCGCTGGGGCGTCCCGGTCGACTCGGCCGGCGACGAGGCCGTCGGCCTGCTCGACGAGGCGGTCGCCGACCTGGTGGCCTTCGGCTCGAGTGCCATGACGCTGGTCGGCCGGGCCCTCGACGCCGATCCCGAGCTCGTCCTGGGGCACTGCCTGACGGCGTACCTGCACATGTTCGCCTACACCAGAGACGGCGTCGGGCGGGCCCGCCGGTGTGTCGACCGTGCTCGGGAGCTGGTCGAGCACGGCCGCGGCGGCGCCCGGGAGGCCGCCCATCTGCGCGCGGCGCAGTGCTGGTCGGCCGGCGACATCACCGGCGCCACCCGGGTGTGGGAGCGGCATCTGGCCTCTACGCCGACCGATCTGCTGGCGACCCGGATCACGCAGGACGCCTACTACTTCCTGGGTGACGCCCGCAACCTGCGCGACTCACCGGCGCGGGTCCTGCGGGCCTGGTCCGACGAGCTGCCGATGGCGTCCTTCGTCCGCTCGATGTACGCGTTCGGGCTGGAGGAGTGCGGTGACTATCCGGCCGCGGAGACGGTGGCGCGCGCGGGCGTGGCGGCCGCCCCGGCCGACGTCTGGGGCCACCACTGCGTGGCGCACGTCCTGGAGATGCAGGGACGCACCGGCGAGGGCGACGCCTACATGCGGGCGAGCTGCCCGCACTGGGAGCACAGCGGCTTCCCCAAGCACATGTGGTGGCACTGGGGGCTCTTCCACCTCGAACGCGGCGACCTCGACGCGGCCGTGCGCGTCTACGACGAGGGGCTTCACTTCGACAGCACCTCGGCGGTGCTGGAACTCGTCGACGCGGCGGGGCTGCTCTGGCGCCTCTACCTCTACGGCGTCGACCTCGGTGACCGTCCGGAGGCCCTGGCCGATGCCTTCGAACCGCATGCCGAGGACGCCGTATACGCCTTCAACGACATTCACACCGTGATGGGTCTGGCGATGGCCGGCCGCGACGACGCCGCCCGCCGGGTGATATCCGCCATGGCGAAGCACAGCGAAGGCGACAACCGGCGGATGTGCGACGCGTCCGGCGTCACCGCCGCCACCGGCCTGCTCGCCTTCGCCCGCGGCGACTACCCCGACGCCCTCGATGCACTCAACGAATCGCGTTATACCGCAGTTGTTTTCGGCGGCAGCAACGCGCAACGCGACGTGCTGCACCTCAGCACGATCGCGGCCGCCGCCGGAGCGGGAGACCGCGGCATGATCGACGCGATGCGGGCCGAGCGGGTCGCCCTCAAACCGCCGGCGGCCGCTGCGATCGACCGGCTGGTGGACGCGAACGGCCCGATCCGTACGTCGGCACGATCGGCTCCCGGGTCCGCCTCCTCGATGTGACCGGCCCGCTCCCGGGTGCCGAACGCCTCGCCGATCTGCGGGGCGCGCTCCCCCTACGCCCGGGCGGTGGGCCAGTCGTCGACGGCCGGCGACACGCTCGCGCCCTGCAGTCGATGCTTCGACGTCCCTCGAAGGATCCACTGCCTACCCTGGCCGCATGGGCGGCATGGTGGGAGGCGCGGGGGCCCCGGCCCAGCCGGGTGCGCCCGGCGGCGACGCGGACCTCGCGGCCGTCGGCGCCCTGTTCGCCGACCAGCGGCGGTGCCGTGTCCTGCTCGCGCTGAACGACGGCCGAGCCCTGCCGGCCGGGCGGCTCGCGGCGGAGGCAGGCGTTACCCCGGCGACGGCAAGCAGCCACCTGCGAAAGCTCGTCGCGGGCGGCCTGCTGTGCGTCGAACCCCACGGCCGGCACCGCTACTACCGGCTCGCCGGCCCGGAGGTCGGCCGGCTGATCGAAGTGCTGCTGGGAATGGCACCCGCGACACCGATCAGGTCACTGCGGCAAGGAACCCACGCGCGGGCGCTGCGCGACGCGCGTACCTGCTACGACCACCTCGCCGGCCGACTCGGCGTTTCCTTGAGGGATGTCCTGTTCCGCCGCGGCCACCTCGGCGGCGGGGACGGCCGCTTCGGGTCCGATGACGGGCCCGACGCCGGCCACGACGAGCGTGACCCGCGGGCCGGATACGGCCATGACGTCGACTACCGGCTCACCGGGCCGGGCGGGAAGTTCCTGACCGATTTCGGCGTCGTGCTGCCGGTGAGACGTCCGGTCGTACGGTACTGCGT
>JBPCOR010000250.1:0-6885 GCA_051000035.1 Mycobacteriales bacterium
GCGGGCAGCAACAGCGGGTCGGGGTCGCGCGGGCGCTCGCCGCCGACCCGCCGGTCATGCTCATGGACGAACCGTTCAGCGCCGTCGACCCCGTCGTCCGGGCCCAGCTGCAGCAGGAGTTCCTGCGGCTACAGGGCGAGCTGGGCAAGACGATCGTCTTCGTCACCCACGACATCGACGAAGCCATCACCCTCGGCGACCAGGTGGCGGTGATGCGCGCCGGCGGCAGGCTGGCGCAGATCGCCACCCCGGCCGAGCTGCTGTCGAAGCCGGCCGACCCGTTCGTCGCCGGGTTCGTCGGCCGCGACCGCGGCTATCGCGCGCTCGGCTTCGCCAGCGTCGGCGAGCTGAACACCGACGACGAGCCGACCGTCCCGCTCGGACCCGCGCGCGCCGCCGTGGCCCGGATCGCGCGCGACGGCTGGGCGCTGGTCGTGGACGAGGAGCACAAGCCGCTCGGCTGGCTCGCCGTCGGCGACGCACCCGACGGCCAGGCGCCGGCCTCGGTCACGCCGGACCTGCTCAACCTCGGGGGTACGACGGCGCCGACCGACGGCACCCTGCGGGAGGCTCTCGACGCCGGGCTGTCCTCACCCAGCGGGCGCGGTGTCGTGGTCGACGCGAAGGGCCGGCTCGTCGGGACGATCACCGCGGCACGGGTGCTGGAAATGATCGAGGAGCGCTCGGAGACGACCGGCCCGGCGGCACATCCGAGCACGCCGGCCGCGGAGCGGTCGGCCGCAGCGGCCGCGGAGCCGTCATGACCGCGGGCGGAGCCGGCTGGCAGCTGGCCGCGCCGAGCTCGTCGCCGTTCGCGCTCTTCAGCTATTTCGGCGCGCACCGCGGCGAGGTGCTCGGCTGGCTGTGGTCGCACACCTGGCTCTCGGTGCTGCCCGTCGTCCTGGGTCTGCTCATCGCGCTGCCGCTGGGCTGGCTGGCCCGCCGCTACAGCTGGGTCTACCCGCCGCTGATATCGATATCCGGGCTGCTCTACACCATCCCGTCGCTGGCGCTGTTCATCGCGATGCCGTCGATCATCGGGACCAAGACACTCGACCCGATCAACGTCGTCGCGGCGCTGACCGTCTACACCGTCGCGCTGATGGTCCGGGTCGTCGCCGACGGGCTCGCGTCGGTCCCCGAGGACGTCGCCCAGGCCGCGACCGCGATGGGCTATACCGGGCTGCAGCGGCTCACCAAGGTCGACCTGCCGATCGCGGTGCCGGTCATCGCGGCGGGGCTGCGGGTCGCCACCGTGGCGAATGTCAGCCTGGTCGCGATCGCCGCGACGATCGGCGTACCGGAGCTCGGCCAGCTCTTCACCAACGGCTTCCAGCTGTCCGCATCCGGCGCGTACTACCCGCCGATCGTGCTCGGTATCGTCCTGTGCGTGGCGCTGGCGCTGGTGCTCGACGCGCTGATCGTGCTCGGCAACCGGGCGGTGACACCGTGGCGGCGGGGGGCGGCCCGATGAGCGACACGAAGGCGAAGCCGGAGCTGGAGCCGGGCCGATGAGCAGCACCATGACCTGGCTGAACGATCCGGCCAACTGGCGGGGGGATGCCGGCACGACCGGCATCGCCGCGCAGCTCGTCTCGCACCTGGAGTACTCCGGCGCCGCGCTGGGGATCGCGCTCGTCATCGCGCTACCGCTCGGCCTCGCGATCGGGCACACCGGCAAGGGGACATGGGCGGTCACCGTCGTCAACGGCATCCGAGCGTTGCCGACGGTCGGGTTGCTGATCCTCTTCTACGTGCTGCTGTCCAGCCGGATCTCCGGCGGCGGCGACGCGGTGTTCTTCATCCCGACGTTGATCGTGCTCGTGCTGCTCGCCATGCCGCCGATCCTCGCCAACACCTACGCCGGCGTGCAGAACGTCAACCCCTCGACCAACGACGCGGCGGTCGGGATGGGCATGACGGGTCGCCAGGTGCTGACCCAGGTCGAATTCCCCAACGCCCTGCCGCTCATCTTCTCCGGGCTGCGCAGCGCCACCCTGCAGGTCATCGCGACCGCGACGGTCGCGGCCTACGTCGGCCTCGGCGGGCTGGGCCGCTTCCTCTACGACGGGCTGGGCAACCACGACTTCGGTGAGCTGACCGGCGGCGCGATCCTCGTCGCACTCCTCGCGTTGGTCGCCGACCTCGTCCTCATGCTCATCCAGCGCTACGCCGTATCCCGCGGGGTGTCCGGGCGATTCTCCCGGCACCTGCGCGCCGACGCCCGCACCGCCGAGGTCGTCAGCGACGACGCAGCCGCCTCGGTGGCCGCCTGACCGGCCGCCGTGACGCGCAGACGGGCGCGGACACATCGATTCCATCGAATCCACCACCGAACAGGAAAGTCACGAAGGGATCCAGATGAAACTCAAAGTAGGTGCAGTCGTCGCCGGCGCGGCCATCCTGATCGGATCCGTCGCCGCCTGCGGGAAGTCCGGCAGCAGCGGCGACAGCCGCGGCGGCGGCGGCAGCACCGCAAGCTCCGGCGCCAGTGCCACCGTCGCGAGCCAGCTGGTGCTCGGCGCCGGGCCGGAGTTCAAGGGTCGCGTCGACGGTGTGCCCGGACTTGCCAAGGTCTACGGCGTCACGTTCAAGAGCTTCAAGCCGCTCGACGCGGGCGGGCCGCTCACCATCAACGCGCTGAAGAACGGCCAGGCCCAGGCGGCCAACATCTTCACCACCGACCCGTCCATCAAGGCCGACGGCTTCGTCGTGCTGACCGACCCGAAGAATCTCTACGTCGCGCAGAACGTGCTGCCGCTGATCAACAAGAAGAAGGCCACCCCAGGTGTGACGAAGGTCCTCGACGGCATCTCGGCGAAGCTGACGACCGATGACCTGGTATCGCTGAACGAGAAGGTCATCGGGCAGAAGGAGGACCCGGCCACCGTCGCCAAGCAGTGGCTCGCCAGCAAGGGCCTCGGCACCTCGGGGTCGGAGGCATCCGGCGTCAAGCTCGTCGTCGGCTCGGCGAACTTCCAGGAGAACGTCATCCTCGCGCAGATCTACATCGCGGCGCTGAAAGCACAGGGCGCCAACGTCACCCCGAAGCTCAACATCGGCAACCGGGAGACCTACATCCCGGGTCTGAAGGACGGTTCCATCGACCTGATCCCGGAGTACAACGGCGTGCTGCTGCAGTTCTTCGACAAGAAGGCGACCGCGGTGACGTCGACCCAGGTCTTCGCGGCGCTGAAGAAGGCGGTGCCGTCAACGCTCATGGTGCTCACGCAGTCCGCGGCGCAGGACAAGGACGCGATCGTGGTCACCAAGGCGACCGCACAGAAGTACAACCTCACCTCGATCGCCGACCTCGCGAAGCCGGCGAAGTAACCGGCTCGGCCGTCAGGCGCGGCCGGTGGTGAGCAGCACTTTGCCGATGTGTCCGCTGGCCTCGACGGCTCGGTGGGCGTCGGCGGCGTCGCGCAGCGGCATCGTCGTATCGATGACCGGGCGTACGTCGCCGGCCTCGATCGCGGGCCAGATGTTGGACGCGACGGCGGCGACGATCTCCGCCTTGCCCTCCCGGGACCGGGCGCGCAGCCCGTAGGCGCCGATGGTCGCCCGTTTGGCGAGCAGGGTGCCGAGGTCGATCTCGCCGCGCCGGCCGCCCTGCATGCCGATGATCACGAGGCGGCCGTCTCGGGCGAGCAGGTCGACGTTGCGGCCGAGGTACGACGCCCCCATGTTGTCCAGGATGACGTCGGCGCCGTGCCCGTCGGTCGCCTCGCGGATGCCCTGGAGGAAATCCTCCTCCGTGTAGTTGACGGTGACGGCGGCCCCGAGCTCACGGCAGCGAGCGAGCTTTGCCGCGCTGCCGGCCGTGCAGCAGACTGTCGCGCCGTGCCGGGCGGCCAGCTGGATCGCCATCGTGCCGATGCCGCTGCTGCCGCCGTGCACGAGGAACACCTCGCCGGGCTGCAGGCGCGCGGTCATGAAGACGTTGGACCAGACCGTGCAGGCCACCTCGGGCAGCGCCGCCGCCTCGACCAGTGAGACGCCGGGTGGCACCGGCAGCAACTGGGTCACCGGTACGGCGACCCGCTCGGCGTACCCGCCACCGCTCAGCAGGGCACAGACCTCGTCCCCGACGGCGTAGCCGCTTACGCCGGGGCCCAGCGCCGCGACCCGGCCGCTGCACTCCAGACCCAGGATGTCCGACGCCCCGGGAGGCGGCGGGTAGTTGCCCTGCCGCTGGTTGATGTCGGCCCGGTTGACCGCGGTCGCGACGACGTCGAGGAGCACCTCGCCCTCACCGGCCTGCGGATCGGGCACCTCGGCCCAGGTCATGACGTCGGCCGAGCCGTACGCCGGAAGCGTGATCGCAAACATGGATCCGAGGCTACGAGGTCGCGCCGTCCGCGCGCCCGAGAGTGCAGATAACGCAGGGTTTGCTCGGCCGAGGTATGCGTTCTCTGCACTCTCGCCAGGCCGGACGCCGACTGAAGTCGGACCGGCGGGCACCTTCCGCTGGGCCGCCGGTCGTGCCAGGTTAGGTACCCATCAGATTGCGTCGGATGCGGGGAGCCGTTCCCCCGCGTGGGTGTACCGGGGAGCAGCCTCATGCCTCGCAAGGTCCCGTACGTACCAAAAGTTCTGATTCTCGCCACATCGTTGGTTGCCGTGATCGGACTGGCCGGCCCGGCCCGAGCCGCACCGTCGGCCGCTGCGTCGAGGTCAGCGCAGACAGCCTCGGTCACCCTGCCCACCGGCGACCCAGTGCTCCTCGGAACCGACGCCCGCGGCGCGAGTCGCGCAACCGTCGCCCCGGTGCAGCGGTTTGGTGTCCGCGGCTCGTTCCTCACCACCCGGCTCGGCGCCGACACCTACGTCATTCCGACCACCGCGAAGCCCTACCTGGGTCGCTATCTCGACGTAGGTCTCTTTGACGTCACGCGGCTGCAACGGCTCGGATCGGGCGACTCGACCCTGCCGGTACGGATCGACTTCACCGGCGGCGCGGCCCCGCGGCTGCCCGGGGTCACGGTCACCACGACCGGCGGTGGCGTCGAGCGAGGCTACCTCACGGCGGCGTCGGCGCGGACGTTCGGCCCGGCGCTTGCCACCCAGTGGCAGGCCGACGCCCGAGCCGGCTGGCCGGCCAGCAGCGCGATGTTCCGCCACGTCACGAAGGTCAGCCTGGCCGACGGCGCCGCCCCGCCGGCCGCGCACCCCGACTTCCCGATGCTGACCCTGGTCGTGAAGGTGCTCGACAAGTCCGGCAAGCCGGCGCCGTTCGCCTTCGCCGGCCTGATCAACGTCGACGACGCGCGCAAGTACATCGGCCTCCCGATCGTTATCAACGGCGAGGCCCGCGTCAGCGTCCCGGTCGGGCACTACGCCGGCATCGTCGGCACCGACGTCTTCAACCGCGACGGCACGATCAACAGCCAGATCATGTCGGTCACCGACTACACCGTGTCGCGAAACATGCAGGCCCTCACCTTCGACGCTCGTAAGGCCGCCAGCCGGGTCGCCGTTCGTACGCCACGACCGGCCGCGCTGCAGTCGCTCTCGCTGACCTGGACTAGGCTGGCCCGCTCGGTCGGCGCGCTCGGTTTCTCCTTCGGCTACGGGCCGGGCTCGACGGTCGACGTGCAGCCCGCGCCCGCCGCCCGGATCGGCGCCCTGCACTGGACCACGGTCTGGAGCCTCGCCGCACCGGGGTACAGCTACGACCTGTCCTACGACGCCACCTCGGTACCCGCGGACGAACAGCGCACCATCGACGCGTTCCAGCTGGCCACCGTGCACGCCCGTTACTTCACCGACGTGCCCCAGCGGTCCGCGCTCTTCGGCCGGCTGCCCTTCTACCCGTTCCAGTTCGGGGCCTTCGGCGAGCTGTATCCGCTGTCGACACCGGTCCGGCGGACCGAGTGGATCGGCATCGACCCCGCCGCGACCTGGTTCGACACGCTGTTCGCAAACTCCACCAGGAACGACCCGTTCGGCGGCTACGTCACCGACGACGGCCGCATCTACACCGCCGGCTCGAGCCGGCAGGCCGACTGGCTGCGGCCGGCACTGGCCCCAGGTGTACCGGCGGCGACCAACGGTAATCAGGCCTACTTCTGCCCGGCCTGCCGCACCGCCGGGTCGATGGACATCTTCCTGGC
This sequence comes from Mycobacteriales bacterium, assembly GCA_051000035.1. Taxonomy (GTDB): domain Bacteria; phylum Actinomycetota; class Actinomycetes; order Mycobacteriales; family QHCD01; genus QHCD01. The sequence continues at coordinate 6,117 of JBPCOR010000250.1, forward strand.
GCCGGTCACCGACAGCACCCCCGGGCACGTGGGGTTGCTCGACGCCGCGCCAGGCGGCTCGCCGGTCGCCCGATTCCAGCTCTTCCGCAATGGCACCAAGGTATTCGACCAGCCCGACAGTGCCGGCGTCGGCGGGCTGCCCGTCCCGGCGGGCGCCGCGACGTACCGGATCGTCGACGACACCACCCGGCTCGGCTTCGTCGAGTCCACGATGACCCACACCGAGCTGACGTTCCGCTCGTCGGCAACCGACGGCGGCCCGCTGCCGGCCGGCTGGACCTGCCCGGACGGCTCGATGCGGTGCCGGATCCTGCCGCTGCTCGCGGCACACCTGGACCTGCCCACCTCGCTGACCGGTGTGCTGCCGATCGGCCGGTCCCTGGCCACCCTGCGGCTCGGGCACATCCAGGGCGCACCCGCCACGGCGGTCCACGGCGTGTCGGTCCGCACGTCCTTCGACGGCGGCCGGACCTGGACGGCCGCGCCGGTCAGCCCGGCCGGGGCAGGCCGCTACCAGATCACGATCACCAACCCAGCCGCCCACGCAGGTGACTACGTCGCCGTCAGCATCGCCGCCGCCGACGCCACCGGCGGCGCGATCACCCAGACCGTCCAGCGCGCGTACGTCGTGTCGTCCAGCTGACCCCTGCCCGAAGGAGCCACCGATGAATCTTCGTCCCGTGCGCGCCACCGCCCTCGCCGTCGGCGCTCTGCTGGGTCTGGCGCTGGTGCCCGCGGCGGGGGGGGGGGGGGAAAAGAAAAGAGGGAG
>JBPCOR010000212.1:0-9639 GCA_051000035.1 Mycobacteriales bacterium
CGACGGGAAATCCAGGGCCAGCCGGTTGCTCGCGGCGGAGCAACTCGCTTGCCAGCGCGATGATCCGGGCCGGTGCTCGCTCGAGGGCACCGATATTGAAGGGCGGCTGTGGGTCGTACTCGATAACCAGCTGAAGTGCTTGTGCGATCTCGTCGCCGGCGACGTGGCGGGCCAGCTGTATCGCCATGTCGATACCGGCCGAGACTCCGGCCGCGGTGATGACCTTTCCGGCCCGCACGACCCGGGTTGGGATTGGCTGCGCTCCGAGTGCCCTGAGGGTTTCGCGGGCATTCCAGTGCGTCGTCGCGGGTTCGTCTTTCAGGATGCCGGCGGCGGCCAGCAGTAGTGCGCCTGTGCACACCGACGTCGTCCATTGCGAGTTCTTGTGGACGCCGCGTATCCAGTCGAGCACGGTTGTGTCGGCAAGCAGGTCGCGGGTGCCGGGCCCCCCTGGGATCACCACGATGTCCGGGGTGGTCACGTCGCTGAGAGCGTCCACGGCGGTCAGTGTCAAGAAGCCGCTATCGGCGCGTTGGGGGCCTGGTTCCGCCGCTACGAACCGGACCCGCGCATCTGGTAGGCGGCTGAGGACCTCATACGGGCCGACCGCGTCGAGGGCCGTTATCCCGTTGAAGAGAAGGATCGCGATCTCCATCTGTGTCTCCACGTCTGCGCTTGATGGTCTGTTCCGCCCAGGTGGCCCGGGGGTGGCCGCTGTCGACGGCCATTACACCTCGACCGCGCCGTGTGACCGGATCCGGCTCCGGATGGGCTGCTGCGCCGGGTCTTGCTCGATATCCTGTCCTCGCGTGTCCGGGGAGAGGTACGCGGCGACGCAGGTGATGAGGGACACGCCCGCCACATAGGCTGCGATGAACAGGTACCGCTGTCCGGCCGCACCCAGCAAGACCGCTGCGATGAGGGGGGCCAGCCCGCCGGTGAACACTCCCGTGACCTGGTAGACGATCGATGCTCCGCTGTAGCGAACTCGGGTGCCAAACAACTCCGCGAAGAATGCGGCCTGCGGCCCGTACATCAAGTTGTGCCCAACGTTGACCCCGAGCACCATTGCGAGCCAGATCAAGGCCGCCGCCCGAGTGCTGACCAGGGCGAAGAACGGGAATGCGAACACGGCGGAGAACATTGCCCCACTGAGATAGACCAAACGCCGCCCGTAGCGATCTGAGAGTATGGCCCAGAATGGGATACTGATCAGCCCTATCACCGAGGAGATGATCACGCCGGTCAACAGTGTCCCCTGCGGAACGCCTAACCGCTTGCCGTAGGTGAGGATGAACACCGTGTAGACGGGGAAAATGACGTTCTCCGCGGCGCGCATGCCCATACCGATCATGATCCGGGCGGGATAGGCCTTGAGCACGTCCATCAGCGGCATCCGAACCTCGGTGCCCGTCGACCGCACGCGCTCAAACGCCGGCGACTCCGCCACTTTCAGGCGCACAACCAGCCCGACGACCACGAGGACCGAGCTCAGCAGGAAGGGGATCCGCCAACCCCAGGCCAAAAAGCTTGACTCGGTAGTCGTTCCCTGCACCAATCGGTAGACGACCGTCGACAACAGAAGACCCGCCGGCACCCCCATCTGGGGCCAGCTACCGAAAAGGCCACGTCGCCCGGGTGGTGCGTGCTCGACGGCCAGCAGCACCGCGCCGCCCCACTCACCGCCGATGCCGATACCTTGGAACAGTCGCATTGACACAAGTAGTACGGGAGCCAACACCCCGATCGAGTCGTAGGTGGGCAGCAGACCGATGACCAGCGTCCCGATACCCATGATCAGTAGCGACAGCACCAGCATTCGCTTGCGGCCAACACGGTCGCCGAAGTGCCCGAATACCAGCCCCCCAATCGGCCGGGAGGCGTATCCGACCGCGAACGTCGCAAATGCGGCCAGCACACCGTTTGCGGGAGAGATCGAGGGAAAGAAGAGTTTGTTGAACACCAGCGCGGAAGCGGTGCCGTACAGGAAGAAGTCATACCACTCGATGGTCGTGCCGATGAAACTGGCCGCGAGCACCGTCCGGATAGTGGAATCCGCGTCGCTGCTTCCGCTCCGAAACACCGAGCGCTGCGGTAGGGACATGATGGCCTCCGAGACTCGGACGGAACGAGCGCGGCGATGGGCGTCAAGCCAGGGGAAACGACTCGGCGAAACTGGCCTCACCCGACCGAACGCACATACACCACGAGCATCCCCACATACAGGCCGCCAGAGCCGAGTTACCGGATGCGAATCTTGCCCTGACCGTATTGTACTAGTACAATAATGGGAATGTCTAGGACAGAGGCTAACCTGGGTCGGATATGCGGTCAAGGGGCCAGTGACATCGCCGCGAGCATCGAGTCAGGCATCCGTGATGGCGCGCTACGCCCCGGCGAACAGCTGCCGGCGGTCCGTACGCTGGCGAACCGGCTCGGAGTCAGCCCGGCCACCGTGGGCGCGGCTTATCGCGCGCTGCAGGGACGAGGCCTGGTTACGACACGGGGGCGGCTAGGAACGACCGTCAGCCTCGGCCCCCCGGTACCCACCCGCGGGCCCATGCACGTGCCAAGCAGCGTACGCAACCTCGCTGACGGAAACCCCGACCCCGCGCTCCTGCCTTCGCTCGGCGCCGCGCTCACGCAGCTCGACCCGACGCCGCTTCTGTACGGCAGCGCACCGAACCTGCCCGCGCTGCTCGATGTTGCACATGATCTCTTCGACGCAGACGGCATCCCACATGAGACCCTGACCATCGTCGGCGGCGCGATGGACGCTTTCGAGCGGCTGCTCAGCGCCTACGTCAACCGAGGTGATCGCCTCGCGATCGAAGACCCCGGCCATGCCAATCTGATCGATTTGGCAGGAGCTCTCGGCCTCGAAATTGAGGCAGTACGCGTCGATGACGACGGACCCCGTCCCGAGGACCTTCGCCGAGCCCTGGAGCGAGGAGCCCGGGCAGTCGCCATCACGCCGAGGGCGCAGAACCCGACCGGCGCCGCCGTGACCCGCGACCGGGGCCTTGAATTGGCCGACCTTCTCCAGCGCTTCCCGGACACCCTGGTCATCGAAGACGACCACTCTGGCCCACTAGCGGGCGCGCCGACCCATACTCTCGTCGGCGGACTAGAGCGGTGGGCGGTCGTGCGTTCCGCGTCCAAAGCGCTGGGCCCCGACCTTCGACTTGCGATCGTCGCCGGCGACGCGACGACGATCGGTCGTGTCGAGGGGCGCCGCCTGCTCGGGACCGGATGGGTCAGCAGCGTTCTTCAACGCCTCGTCGCCTCTCTCCTGTCAGACCCGCAAGTCCACCGTCTGCTCGCCATCGCCGCCGACACCTACGGCCAACGCCGCACCGCACTGCTGGACGCACTCGCCCACCACGGCATCGCCGCGCATGGCCGCTCGGGGTTAAACGTATGGGTACCGGTAGCCGAAGAGAACGTACCGAGCCGGCTACTCCTCAACGCTGGCTGGGCCGTCAGCCCAGGCGAACGCTTCCGCCTCTCGAGTCCCCCCGCGTTGCGCGTCACGATCGCGACCCTCGCACCGGAGGAGGCCACCAGGTTCGCCGACGACCTCAACAACGCGTTACAACCCCAACACCGGACCTACGAGGCATGACGGGACCCGGAAACGGCCGCGTGTGGGCGTCCCAAGCCTGCGATCGCGCAGCGTCGCTGATCTCGTGCCCGCGACCGACGTCGCGTCGGCGTCTGCCGCGCAGACCAACCCTGGAGAGCCGCCGATAGCCTTCCGGGATGTTCTGCAAGAAGCGGTGACGTTCTTGACCGCAACTATTCGAGCCTCATAGGCTCGAGCCGTGGTTGACCGGTACGCGAGATCTCGTGAGCAGCACGAGCGGGCGAGCCGGACGCTCGCGGGTGGCGTGGCGAGCGCGTTCCGCGCGCCCCAGCAGCCGGTGCCGATCACGTTCGCGGGTGCACGGGGTGCGCTGCTGACCGACATCGACGGCAACGAGTACGTGGACTACGCGTTAGCGTTCGGCCCGATGCTCCTCGGCCACTCAAGTGAGCCCGTGCTTGCCGCGGTGCTGCGGCAGCTCGGCCTCGGGCTCGGTTACGGGGCGTCTCATCTGCTGGAGGCCGAGCTCTCCGAGGCGGTGTGCCGGACCGTCCCGTGCGCTGAGCTATGCGTCTTCTCGAACAGCGGCAGCGAGGCCGTGCACGCGGCCCTGCGGATCGCGCGCGCGGCGACCGGCCGCAACCGAGTGGTGAAGTTCCTCGGCCATTTCCACGGCTGGCTCGACCCGCTCGCTGTGGGCAATCCTGGACGGCCGGACGCCCGCCCGACGACGGCGGGACAGGACCCGCTCGCCTCCGCATCCATCACCGTGTGCGCGTGGAACGACCTGGCCGCCCTCGAGGCCGCACTTGCCGACGACGTCGCCGCCGTCATCATGGAGCCGATCGCTGTCAACGGCGGCTGCCTCGTCTCCGCGCCAGGCTACGTCGCCGCCGTGCGCGAACTGACCCGTCGGACGGGTACGGTCCTGATCTTCGACGAGGTGATCACCGGCTTCCGTCTAGCGCTTGGCGGTGCCCAGGCGCGGCTCGGTGTTGTCCCCGATCTCGCCGTTCTCGGCAAGGCCCTCGGTGGGGGATTGCCGATCAGCGCGGTCTGTGGGTCGGCAGCGGTGATGGCCGAGGTCGCGTCAGGCCGCGCCGCACACGTCGGGACCGACAACGCGAACCCGACGTGTGCGGCCGCCGCCGTCGCGGCGATCGGCGAGCTCGAGCGAGGCGAGAGCCAGATCTACCCGCAGCTCGAGGAGACCGGCGCAGCCCTCGCTGACATCGTCTGCAGCGAGGCGGCGACCCACGACCTGCCGATCGTCGTCAACCGGATCGGCGCGGCCGCGCACGCCTTCTGGAGCTCTGAGCCGGTCAAGACCTACGCCGACACCCTCGCTGCGGACGGCGCCGCGTACCGCCGCTTTGCGAAGACACTGCTCGACGAGGGTGTGCACGTGATCCCGCGCGGTCTGCTCTACGTCTCCACGGCGCACGGGGAGCCGGAGCTGGCGCGGACCCGCGAGTCCGTGCGCCGCGCCTGCGCCGTTGCCGCGGACGCCGGGCTGGGTAGTCGATGAGGCTCGCCGGCAAGGTTGCGATCGTGACGGGCGCGGGGCGGGGGATCGGGCTTGCCACCGCCGTCCGGTTCGCAGCGGAAGGTGCGGCCGTCGCCTGCGTCGACATCGATGAGCGGACCGCCGCCGGCACCGCTGAAGCGATCGGCAAGGCCGGCGGACACGCGCTGGCCGTCGCTGCCGACGTCTCCACGGCCGAGGGCAACCGCCACATGGTGGAGCAGACGGTCACCCAGTTCGGCGGTCTTGACATCATGCATGCGAACGCCGCGGTGCAGGTCCTCGGGAGACTCGAGGAGACCAGCGAGGCGGAGTGGGACCGACTGCATGTGACCAACCTGCGCGGTGTCTTCCTGGGCATCAAGCAGGCGCTGCCCTGTCTCCGGACGCGCGGCGGCGGGACAATTCTCCTCACTGCGTCGGTGCTGGGGATCGTCGGCGATGCCGACCTACCTGCATACGGCGCGCAGAAGGGCGGCCTGCGGGCGCTGTGCCGGGCCATCGCCGCCGCGCACGGTCCAGAGAACATTCGCTGCAACACCATCTGCCCCGGAGATGTCGCGACGGAGATGAACGACGACTTCTTCGCACACCGGCCCGACCCCGAGGCAGCGAGGGCCGCGATCACGGATCGCTATCCCCTGCGCAGGATGGCCTCGCCGATCGATGTCGCCAACGTCGCCCTGTTCCTGGCCTCGGACGAGGCGAGCTACCTGACCGGAATTGATGTCATCGTCGATGGAGGTCTCCTTGCCAACATCTACTGAGCGCCGCCTGCTCAGCCGGTCCATGTATGAAGGGCGCAGCCGGGCCGCTGCTCGCGCCTACCTGTACGGCACCGGCTTCACACCCGACGACCTGCGCAAGCCGATCGTCGGTGTGTCCCATGCATGGATCGAGACGATGCCGTGCAATCTGACCCATCGTGATCTCGCCGGGCGGGTGAAGGCCGGCGTACGACGTGCGGGCGGTACGCCGATGGAGTTGAACACGATCGCCATCGCCGACGGCGTGACCATGGGCACCGAGGGTATGAAGACCTCACTCGTGAGCCGCGAACTCATCGCCGACTCGATCGAGCTCGTCGCCCGCGGCCACATGTTCGACGCGCTCGCCTGCATCGTCGGATGCGACAAGACCATACCGGCCGCGGCTATGGCACTTGCCCGGCTCGACCGACCCGGCATCGTCCTCTACAGCGGATCAATCCTTCCAGGCCGATTTCGAGGTCGCGACGTGGCGATGGGAGAGGTGTTCGAGGCGATCGGTGCCGTCTCGGCCGGCACCATGACCGACGAGGACCTTGCTGAGCTTGAGCTGGTCGCCTGCCCCGGTCCCGGCGGCTGTGGCGGCCAGTTCACCGCCAACACCATGTCGATGGTGATGGAGGCGCTCGGACTGTCACCGGTGGGCTTCAACTCCATCCCGGCGGTCGACCCGGCGAAGTCGGTCACCGCCGAGAAGGTGGGCGAGCTGGTGATGGCGGCCCTCGACGCCGACCTGCGACCGAGCCGGATCCTGACCCGCACCGCGTTCGAGAACGCGATCGCCGCCGTCGCCGCGAGCGGAGGGTCGACGAACGCCGTCCTGCACCTGTTGGCGCTCGCCCGAGAGGCGCGGGTCGAACTCGGCCTGGACGACATCGACCGGGTGAGCCGGCGCACCCCGTTGCTGTGCGATCTCCTGCCGGGCGGCCGCTATGCCTCCGTGGACCTGCACCGCGCAGGAGGCATCGGCCTCGTGCTCAGGCGCCTGCTCGAGGGAGGGTTCATCGACGGATCGGCCCTCACGGTCACCGGCCGGACGCTCGACGACGAGGTCGCGGCCGTGACCGAGACACCGGGGCAGCGAGTCGTCGCCGGGCTCGACCGCCCGCTGGCCGCCGAGGGTGGGCTCGTCGTGCTGTACGGAAACCTGGCTCCAGCCGGCTCGGTGGTCAAGATCACCGCACATACGCTCAGCACACATCGGGGGCCGGTGAAAGTCTTCGAACGCGAAGAGGACGCCTACGACGCCGTGACGACTGGCCAGATCGTGCCCGGCGACGTCGTCGTCATCCGATACGAGGGCCCACGGGGCGGCCCGGGCATGCGGGAAATGCTCGCCGTCACGGCTGCGATCGTCGGCGAGGGCCTGGGCCAATCCGTTGCACTCGTGACCGACGGTCGCTTCAGCGGCGCCACGAACGGCCTGATGGTCGGGCACGCAGCCCCCGAAGCGGCGGCCGGCGGCCCGCTCGCCGCCCTGCGGGACGGCGACATCGTCACCATCGACGTCGCCACCCGAACCCTGAACGTCGAAGGCGTCGACCTGACCGAGCGGCTGCGTGGCTGGACGCCGCCCCCCACCCGGTATCCCCGCGGCGCCCTCGCGAAATACGCGGCCCACGTCGGCTCCGCGAGCGACGGCGCCGTGACGGGCCCCTGAAGCAGCTTCCTAGGTCAGCTGCTTCGCCGCCTGATCGGCGACACGTCGCAGCGTCGCCGCAATACCCGGCACGGCTGCTTCGTCCAACCGCGACAGCGGGGCCGACACCGCGATGGCCGCGCGGACGTTTCCGAAGGCGTTGATGACGGCGACGGCGACGGCCGCCACATCCGGCTCGCTCTCACCACGGTTGGTGCCATACCCCTGCTCGCGTACCCGGTCCAGCTCCCGGAACAGCTCGGCTCGACGTTTCACCGACCGGGGCGTCAACGCGGTCAGCTGCTGCGATGGATACAGCTCGCGCAGCCGGTCCGCAGGCAGCTGGGCCAGCAACACCTTCCCACCCGACGTCGTATGCGCTGGGTAGCTCCTGCCGATCCGGGAGCTGGTGCGAAGCGCCTGCTGGCTCTCGACGCTGTCGATGAACAACGTGGTCGCGTCCTCGAGGGCCACCAGCTGCACCGTCTCCCCGAGCTCTGAGCTGAGCTGCTCCAGATAGGGGCGGAGGTGCCGACGGATGTCCATCTCGCGGACCACCGACAGCCCGATGTCGACCAGTGCCGGCCCGGCGAGGTAGGCCTTCGTCTGGGGGTCCTGCTGGACGAGGCCGCGGTACTGGAGCATGGCCAGCAGCCGGTGCGCGGTGGAGCGGACGACGCCGAGCGACTCGCTCGCCTCTGCGACGCGGATCAGGGGCCGGTCGCGGAACATCAGCAAGAGCCGCATCGCATTGTCGACCGAGTTGATCGGATAGCGGGGCTCGTCGAAACGGGACGCAGCGCCGTCCTCGGAGTGGGCACGAGACTCCCGGGATGCAGCGCGCCCTTTCGGTGCGCCTGATCCCTTCGACGGTGGCGTCGTGTTCACGCCAGGATCGTAACCGTTACAGTGCGCTAGCCAGATCGCCCAGGCCGCCGAGATCTCCGCCGCTCGGCGAGTGGCTCGTGGATGCATCACGCTCGTTTCGCTCCGGACCTGGGTACGCTGGTCGCCATGCTGCGAAGCGGTACCGGGCGCTGGGAGGTGAGACGGTTGGAGCTCGACTCCGAGCCGATGCAGCGCATTGCCCTCGGCGACGCCGAGATTGCCTACTCGGAGCGCGGCACGGGGGAGCCCATCGTGCTCGTCCACGCCGGGGTGTTCGGGGACTGGTTCCTCCCGGTGAGCGCGAGCCCCACCCTGAACGACTTCCGGGTGATCCGTGTCCGCCGACCGGGTTACGGGCCGACGCCGCCCGCTCGGCATCTGACTCTGGGCGATCACGCCCACGTGGTCGCGGCCCTGGCGGACCGGCTCGCACTCCGCCGGATCCATTGGGTCGGCCATTCGTCGAGCTGCCAGATGGGGCTGGAATTGGCGATCGCGCGCCCCGATCTGATCCAGACCCTCATCCTGCTGGAGCCGGCGGCCCTCGGCGGCTTCACGGTACCGGCGAGCGAGGAGCTCGGGCGCCGGTTCGCCGGGCCGGCAATGGAGGCGTTCGCGACCGGCGACGTGGAGGCAGCGTTCGACACCTTCATGCGAGGGGTGTGCGGAGATGGACACCGCGCCGTGACCGAAGGCCGGCTCGGCCCGCGGGCGTATGAGCGGGCGCTCCGCGACGCGGCCTTCTTCTTCCGTGACGAGTTGCCCGCTGTGGTGGAGTCGCGATTCGAGGTTGCCGAGGGTGCGCGCGTCCAGGCGCCCGTCCTCGTCGTCGAGGGCGGCGAGAGTCGCCGGCTCGGCCCACTGAGCCATCAGATCACCGCGCTCGCTACCACGCTCCTGCCCCACGCCGAGGTCGTGACCCTCGCGGGTGTAAACCACCAGATGCCGTTGCAGGATCCCGACGCCGTCGGGCGGGTCATCGCAGCCTTCGCGCGGCAGCATCCCATCAGCACGCACGTAGGCGACGAGCGCTAGCCGCTAGCTCGGCCTTGCGGCGTCGACCCGGGCCGGACCGCGACTCACAGATCATCGGGGCTCCGGCCGGCTCCTGAAAGGGCGGTAGCCTCAGGCTCCATGCCGGCATCCTGGAGCGACGACGATCTGGTGGCACTGTTTGATCGGGTCAGCAACGCTGGCCGGTGGGGGCCGGATGACGAGCTCGGAACGCTCAACC
>JBPCOR010000297.1:0-13280 GCA_051000035.1 Mycobacteriales bacterium
GCGCTACCTGAACTCCCCGGAGAGCGTGCTGTACCACAAGGCCGACCTGCTCCTCGGCCTGCAACCCGGCCGTCAGGCGCTCCAGGCCGGCGCCGTGCCCGTCGTCGTCGAAGGCGCCTTCGACGCCATGGCCGTCACCCGCTGCGGCGACGGGCACTACGTCGGCGTCGCCCCCTCCGGCACCGCCCTGACCGCCCGGCAAGTGGCCGCCCTGGACCAGGTCGTCGGACTGGCCGACCGCGGCGTCATCATCGCCTTCGACGGCGACACCGCCGGCCGCACCGCGGCCGCAGCAACGTTCCCCACCCTCGCCGCCACCGGCGCCTGGCCCGGACACGCGACCCTGCCCGACGGCGCCGACCCGGCCTCCCTGCCCGACACCGAGCTCCGCGACGCCCTCGACCAAGCGACCGACCGGCCGCTGGCGCACCTGGCCATCGGACACGCCGTCTGGCCGCACCACGACATGCTGGACAGCCCCGGCGGCCGCGAGGCCGCGGTCCGCGACATCGTCCGGGCGCTGGCCCCGGCCACCGCCCACGACCGTGTGCAGGCCCTCCTGCCCAGCGCTGCGACGTTGGCCAACACCGACCTCGACACCGTCCAGGCGTTGCTGGACCGGCAACGCCAGGACAGTGCTGCCCCGGAGCGACCCAACGCCCCCGACCGCCGAGAAGACCTCGACCGCGGCCAGGGCACCGTGACCGGCTCGCCGGCCGCACAAGCCCACGCCGCGTACCCCACCGGCCTGACCGGCGAACTCACCACGACACCTGCGGCGGCGGGTCGCACCAGGCAGCCGGGCCTCAGCGCCAGTCGACGCCACCGATAACGCCCGTCGCCCAGCGACCGGTCCGCCTCGGCGAGCGCGGTGTTCCAGAGGCCCTGGGCGGCCAGGGCAGTGCCGACGTAGATCTGTCCTTCGTCGTCGCTGAGGACCTCGACGACGTAGCGGCGGTCGCCGGCAGCGGTCTTCCAGAGCTGCTTGCCGGCCGGGGACACGCCGTACTCGAAGCCGTCGTCCGTGCCGAGGACGGTGATGCCCGACGGGGTGACGGCAGGGGACACCTCGACGGCCTTGCCGGCGGCGAATCGCCACAGGACCGTGCCCTTTCCGCGGCCGTCGTGGACCGCCACGAGATTATCGTCGACGGTGGTCAGGACCGCACCGTCGGTGCGGATCGCTGCTTCGCAGACGCCACGCCACCTCGAGCCCAGAGCGGTCCCCGGGCATGCGGACCGCCCGTTCTGCCTGTCGATCCAGACACCTAAGTAGCGGCAGCCGCAGTCGCACGGGGGTCCTCGGTTTCTCGGCCACCACGACGAGCGCGCTCCTCGGTGGGCCCGGCTGACGCGCCCTCCGGCGTGGCTGAGCGATCCCTGACCGGTCGGGTCAGCGGCGCAGGGGGCGGGTGAACCACCAGGCGGCGACGGCGAACGGGTCGACGGCCCAGCTCAAGCCGCTGTGACCCTGCGCGTCGAGCATTAGGCTGAGTACCACGAGCACTGCCAGCGGCAGCCAGGAGGCGGCCCGCAGCGCCGGCGACCGCGGCGCCGCGGTAGCGCCGCCCGACCCCGCAGCCCCCGCCACCTTGGCCACGCAGGCGCCGCTCGGGTTCGTGAGCACAGTCGCGCCGATGCGGACCGTCGGGACCGTCTCCGAGCCGGCGTTGGCGCTGCGGACGAACGCGCGGGCTTCCTCGTCGTCCCAGATGTTGCGCCACGTCGCCGTGACCCCCCGGCGAGCCAGGCCGCGACGCAGCGAAGAGCAGTACGGGCAGCCCGGCCGCCAGAAGACCTCGACGGGCTGTCCCGGCGGTGCGGCGGAGGCGGTCACAGGCTGGGAACCCGGCCCGGCGTGCGAAACCTTCCCCCGGGCCGAGTCAAGACACCTCGGTCACTGTCAATCCGACCAAGCTGGAGCTGAACCGGTTGGCAGCGGCGCAGGCGCTGGGCCGCAAGCTCGTTGTCGGGTCGAGACGCCGCGGAAGCCGATCGTGCAGGCCCAGCCGGGCTGAGCAAGGGTCCGGGGGCGTGGACAGAGGACATTGATGGTTGAGGTGGTCGCGTTCGTCGGGTCTCTGATCGGGCTGCTCGCCGGGGCTCCGGGCATCCTCCCGCAGCCGCGGTCCGTAGGGGTCTGGCCAGGTGCGCTGGGACGAGGAGTCATGATCGGTGTGCTGCTGCCGAGCACCGACACCGAGGTGCTGCTCGAGGTGGTCGCGACCGTGGTCGTTGCGCCTGGTGTGCTGTGGCTGGCGCGGCACCATCGCGACCTGCGGGTCTTCATGGTTGGCATGCTGACGCTGTGGGTGGCGTTCATGGCGTTGCGGAGTGTGACTGATTCGCTGCCTGCGGACTGGGTTGACCGTCCATCAGGTTCGAGTTTTCGGTCAGGCACGCAGATGAGCGGATCCCGATCAGCGGTCGCCGGCACAAGTTCTCGTCTGCCGGTGACCGTCACGGCCCCTGTGGGCTCGGCCATGGTCAGAGCGGCATGGCTCCGGCCGCGGCGGTCCTGGTCTCAGGTTCGGCGGTGAGCCGGGACGGGTGAGGGTTTTCGCGCAGGAAGGTGCCCGCAGGACGGATGGGCGGAATTAATCGGCTCACTGGACGGGTTCCCGGGCAGTGAACTTCTTGCCGATGAGGGATCGGGTCGGACCAGCCGGTCACCGGATGCGCGCGGCTATCGCCGGCGCGGAGCGGCGGACCCGTCCGGTCGACCAGGAGTTCCGGGCCGCGCTCGCGCGCCGCTGGGCCGGGCTGCCGGAGATCGTGCGTACGCCAGGTCAGGTGCTCGGCCGCCACGGGGTTGGCTGCGAGGGGACGCACGGGATCTTCCCGCGCTGCAACCTCGCCTGCACCCCCTGCTACCACTCGCGCGACGCCAACCGGGTACGCATCGACGGGCCGCACACCCTCGCCGGCGTCACAGCACAGATGGACCTGCTGCGCGCCGTCCGCGGGCCGCGGGCGCACGCCCAGCTGATTGGCGGGGAGGTCAGCCTGCTCGACCCCGACGACCACGCCATGGCACTGACGATCATGCGCGCGCACGGCCGCGAGCCGATGAGCTTCACCCACGGCGACATCGACGACGACTACCTCGACGCCCTCGTCCTCGGCCCCGACGGGAAGCGGCGACTCGACCGCGTCTCGTTCGCCGCCCACTTCGACATGTTCATGTACGGCCGGCGCGGGATCGTCCGCCCGCCGGACGAGGCGTCACTCGGCCCGTACCGGCAGCGGTTCATCGACCAGCTGCGGCGGCTGCGGCGCGAACACGGCGTCCGGACCTTCGCCGCGCACAACATGACCGTCACCCCGGCCAACCTCGACCAGGTCGCCGGCGTCGTCCGCTCCGCCGGCCGGATGGGGTACGGGATGCTCTCGTTCCAGCCGGCGGCCTTCGTCGGCGACGACCGACGGTGGCACGGCGACTACCGCAACACCACGGGCGACGACGTGTGGGCCCAGATCGAGGCCGGGGCCGGCACCCGCATCGACTTCCGGGTTCTCGAGCACGGCGACGTCCGCTGCAACCGGACCGCGTACGGCGCCTTCGTCGGCGAACGCTGGCATCCGCTGCTCGACGGCGACGACCCTCGTGACCTGCAGGTCCGCGACCGGTTCTTTGCCTATCTGGGTGCCACCCCGTTCACCGGCACGCCGCCCGGACAGCTCGCGGCCCAGCTCGTACGGGCGTGCCTGCGGCATCCGACGATCGTCTCCGGCTCCGTCGGCTGGCTCACGCGAGCCGTGCACCGGGTCGGTGTCGGAACCCTGCTACGCAACCGGATTCGCCCCGTCACCCTGGTGATGCATCAGTTCATGGACGCCGCCGACGTCACGCCCGCCTGGGAGCTGATGCAGCAGGGCGTCGTCGCCGACGACCCGCACCTGCGCTCGGTGCAGGAACGGCTCCAGGCCTGCCACTACGCGATGGCCCACCCCGAGGACGGCACGCTGGTACCGGCCTGCGCCCAGCACAGCGTCCTGGACCCCGGCGAGAACGCGGCGCTGCGCACCCTGCTGCCCCTGGTCGAACACGACCGTCGTCCGGCCAGAAGAAAGGTGTCTTGATGGCCACCAAGACCGCGCGCGGGCCGTAGGCGACGCTGCCGCGCCCGTCGTCCCTGCAGGCCGTCGCCCGCGGCGCCCTGCTGTTCGTCGGTGGTCTGGTGGTCATCCTCGCCGTCGAGCCGGTCGGGCCGAAGAAGCTCTACTGGATGCCGCTCATCATCGGGCTGACATACCTCGTCAGCTCCGCCGCCGGCGGGCGCAGCGGTGGCCTGTGGGTTCCCGGTCTCATGGTGACGGCCTGGGGGGTGGGCACCACCACCGTGCTCAGTGGCACCATCCGCTCCGACTTCACCGCGACGACGATCCTCGCGATCGGGATCGGAGCGATCCTCGCGACGCAACTTCCCCGCGCCGGGATCCCGTGCAATGCCCTGGCCATCCCCGTGATCATCTTCTTGATCGGGGGGCTCGAGCTGCTTGAGGCGCAGGCGGGTGGCATCTTCGTGAAGGGCTGGACCTGGGGGGTGTTCCTTGTGCTCGGCGGGCTCTGGGAGCTGCGTCCCGCGCTGACCCGCCCCGCGAGCCGCTGAGCGCGCTGCCCGCGGGTCCGCTCGACGTGCTGGTCGTCGGGGCCGGGCAGGCCGGTCTTGCCACGGCTTCTGGCTGCGGCGACTTGCCCCGGACCTGCAGGTCGCGCTCGTCGATGCCGCCGACGCGCTCGGCGATACCTGGCGCCGGCGGTGGGACAGCCTGCGGCTGTTCACGCCGCGCTCGTTCAGCGCCCTGCCGGGCCTGCCGTTCCCGACCAGGGCGTCGACGTGCCCCGACCGGCTGGAGATGGCGGACTACCTCGAGGCGTACGCAGTGCGGTTCGACCTCCCGGTGCACACCGGCGTTCGCGTCCAGGGGGTGACTCCGGGGTTCGCCGTGGCGACGTCAGCGGGGCCGGTCACCGCACGGCACGTCGTGGTGGCCAGCGGTCCGTTCCACGACCCGCTGGTCCCGACTGCCGCCGCCGATCTCGACCCGGTGGTCCCGCAGCTGCACTCCTGCGACTACCCGGGCCGGCCGACATCCCAACCGAGCCGTGGTTCGTCCCGGCACGGGTCCTCGGTCTCAGCAGCTACCGCTGGATGTCGTGGCTCGGGTTCTCGACGCAGACGTCGAGGGGCGCGTCGTGCGGTACGTCCGCAGCCGCGGCGACGCCATCTCCGGGCGTGCGCTGCGGGGCCCGCTGCGCCGCGGTGAGGTCGCCCTGCGCGCCTCCCGCGTGGTAGGCGCAGCCGGCCGATCGCTGACGCTCGCTGACGGCAGCGCGGTCCCCACGACGGCGGTCGTCTGGTGCACCGGCTTCCACGCGGACTTCGACTGGCTGCGGGTCCCCGGTGCCCTCGACGCCGCTGGCAACACCGTCCACCACCGCGGGGCATCGCCCGTACCCGGACTGCACTGGATGGGCCTGCCCTGGCAGGAGACGCTGTCGAGCTCGATCATCCACGGAGCCAGCGCCGACGCACGACGCTGCGCCGAACGCATCACCGGGACGATGTGACCGAAGACCCGCGCCGTACGGATCACGGTCGGACCCGGCCGCCGGGCCGGACGAGCGGTTCAGCGGAGGGCTCGGTAGCCGGCCCCGACGCGGGCGAGCGCCCCGACCAGGACGACGACACCCCACACCAGGGCGATGTCACCAGCCACGGTGTGGAAGACGAGCCAGGCGCTGTGCACGACGATCGTCTCGGTGCCCTCTGCCAGCCCGCCCAGGAACGAGAGCGACCGGCCGTCGTCACGCTGCCGTCCGGCCCGCTCGGCCAGCGAGGAGAAGGCCAGGAACGCGGCCCCGTTGAGGTAGTACGCCAGCAGCACCAGCAGGTACGGCCAGCGGCTGCCGCCGGCGCCGTAGGCGACCCCCAGCACGGTGGCGCCGTAGACCAGGAAGTCCGCGCAGATGTCGAGCAGCCCACCGGCCCCGGCATCGGCAGGCCCGCGGCGGCGGGCCAGTGGTCCGTCGACGCCGTCGGCCAGCCGCGACAGCAACCACAGCGCCAGCGCGACCGGCCACCACCGCAGCGCGGCAGCTCCGGCGCTGCCCAGACCCAGCACCAGCCCGACGCCGGTGACCGTCAGCGGTGACAGCCCGGCGCGGTCGGCCACGGCGGCGACGCGGTCGAGCGGCCCGGCCAGCAACGGCCGCATGCGGGTGTCGAGCACCGCCGGCCTCAGGGACGGGCCGCAGTGACCGCCGCGAGTAGCGGTGAGCCCCGCAGCCGCCGGCGCAGACCGGGCACGGCGAGTAGCGCGACACCGAGCAGCACGCTGCCGCCGGCTGCGACCACGATGGCTCCGAAGGGTGCCTCGGGGAACGGGACGAACGTCCGGTACAGGACGTAGCCCATCACCACCAGACCCAACGTCAGCACGGCGACCGGCACCGGCCGGCGGACCGTGCGGAGTGTCCAGACCAGCGCGGCGAGCACCGTCATCCCGTACGCCACCAGCAGCAGGTACGCGCCGTAGGTGACGATCAGCGTCAGGGCGCGGATCGCGGTCGCCTCGAAGGAGAAGGCCAGCAACGAGGCGAGCGCTGCGCCCGACACCACGGTCAGTGCGCCGACCGGCGCGCCGGTGCGGGCGGAGGTCCGGGTCAGCAGGTTGCCGGGCCTGCCGGCCTCGCGGCCCAGCGCATAGACCAGGCGGGAACCGGCGGTGATGCAGGCGAGCTGGGCGCCGAACGCCGACACGATCCCTGCCACGTTCACCGCTTTCCCTACGCCGGAGCCCAGCGCGTGGACGGCGACAGTGACCAGCGGCGCCGGGTCGGCGGCCAGTGTCGCCGGGGATGCGAACGAGCCGTAGACGACCCAGGTCAGGAAGATGTAGACCCCCGCCGACAGCGCCAGCGAGACCGCGATCGCGGCCGGCACGGTGCGGGTGCTGCGCCGTGACTCCTCGCCGAGGGTGGCCGCGCCCTCGAAGCCGGAGAACTGGCTGAAGGCATTGACCACGCCGAGTGCCAGCACCGACACCCCGACCCCCGACGGCCGGAACGGCGCTGCGGACAGGCCGTGCCCGTGGTACCCGCCCTGCACCACGACGGTCACCCCGACGACCAGGACCAGCACGATCGCCAGTCCCTCGACGGCGAGGATGACCAGCTGCGACAGGCCGATCGACAGGTACGCGAGGGCGATCGAGAGGACCGCACCGACCAGCGCGAACCACAGCCACCAGGCATGCAGGCCGAGCGAGGCGGCGAAGGACTGCGCGATCGACGCGGTCGAGGCGAACACCGCACCGGCGAAGGACGTGTAGACCAACAGCAGGAGCCACGCCGACACGAAGCCGTACCCGGGTCCCAGCGCAGTGCCGTTGAAGGCCAGCACGGAACCGGCGGTGTTGAAGGAGCGGGTGAACCGCCAGAACGCGTACGCGACGAACGCCATCGCGACCAGGCCCAGCACCTGCGCGAGCGCACCCGGACCACCGACCACGGAGGCGATGACAGCCGGACCGACGATCACCCCCGCCGTCGGCCCCTGGATGCCGACCGACAGGGCGATGGTGCGGGCGAAACTCAACGAACCACGCCGCAGCCCATCAGGCGACTCGGCTGCGGCCACCGCCTGCACCGGGTCGTCCAGGTCCGGCCCGACCGTCACCAGCCCATCCCCCTCGAGCGACCGCGCACCATGATCTGGCTCGGCCACGGAACCGCATGCCGTGAATTGCGGCGGCCTCGATCGGACGACGGCGACCCGGGCGCTCCCGTCGGACGTGACGCCGTCACCGATCCACCCCTGGCCGAAGTGCCGGCCGGAGGGGACGTGGCATCACTTGCTCCGTCCTGCCCACCAGCGCCGAGTCCGGCGACGATCTCGTTCATCTCGTGCGACATTCCGCTCCTTGTGGCTGCCGTCCTGGCCGCCCGTCACCCGGAAAACCCGCTCACCGCTGCCGGCCCTTCCCAACGGCGGTACGCGCGTGGGGCATCCGGCGCTCGACGCCACGCCTCTGCGCCTGTCGTGCAGCGAAAAGAGAAACTGGTCGGAGCGCGGTCACCCTCCCGCCCGGCGCCAGGAGGCAACGAACGGTAGTGGTGTTCGATCAACGAGACGCTGTCGGACATGGCGCCGATGGCGCTCCGGTTCGTCGAGGCGGAGACGCCGGAACATCTCGCGGCTGTGGTTCGCGCGCGTGCTGCGAGACGGGTGCGCGTTGACGGCCGCCGGTGTCCGCACCCCGCCTTTCGGCCAGCACCGCGAACAAGCAACGGTTCGGCGCAGATCGCGAACCGTTTGCTGGCGGCCGGCGGCGGCCGCGCAAGTTCGAGGCTGACGTCGGTCGCCGACGCCGGCAACTGGAAGCCGACTCGGCCGCGCACGCGCACGCCGCTCGCCGGTGCGGAGTCGATCCCGGGCAGATGCTGCTGGGTGGACCCCAGCAACATCGACGGTGCTGCCCGCGCTGGGATGGACACCGGGTGGGTCGCCCGCAGTGGCTCTCCGTACCCCGCCTACTTCACGACCCCCACCTACGTGGGTGCGACGATCGGCGCCATCGTGGCTTGTCTGCCCTCGACATGGACCCGGCCGACAACGCACCAACACTGTCAGTCGGGGGTGGCGCCGGTCGCCCGGCGGCCGTCTACCTCGCCGAAGAACTGCGCGGCGGCGCTGCGGATGGCCGTCGACCAGGTCGGGTAGGCGTGGACCGTCTGCGCGAGCCGGCCGGTGAACATGCCGGTGCGGACGGCGAGGGCGAGCTCGGCGATCATCTCCCCGGCCCGGCCGGCGACCACGGTGGCGCCGACGAGGCGGCCGCCACCGAGGTGCCCGGTGCCGCGGCGGGGGACGGCGACGAGTTTGATGAACCCGTCGGTCTCACCGGCCGCGATCGCCCGGTCGACCTCGGCCATCGGCAGGAACGCGACCCGCCCGCCGCGGCCGGCGGCTTCGGCCTCGGTCAGCCCGACCCGGGCCACCTCGGGACGGGTGAAGGTGAACCCACGGCGTCCACTCGGCGTGGAACCGCTGCCGGGCCAGCCGGCGCAGCGCGTTGCCGGCGGCGATCCGTCCCATCTCGTCGGCGGCGTGGGTGAACGGCAGCCGGCCGGTGACGTCGCCGGCGGCGAACACCCCCCGCGCGCTGGTGGCCATCCGCTCGTCGGTGCGGACAAAGCCGCGCTCATCGACGCCTACCCCGGCCGACTCCAGACCCAGGCCCTCAGTCACAGGGGTACGGCCGACCGCGACCAGCAGCTGCTCCGCCTCGATCGCCGACCCGTCATCTAGCTCGACCCGAATTGTGTCCGGGGCGGAGTGATTCACCCGGACCGCGGTGGCGCCCAGCCGCAGCTCGATCCCGTCCCGCTGGAACACGCCGGTGATGACCTCGCTCGCCGCCGGCTCCTCCTTGCCCAGCAGCCGGTCGGCCCCCTCCACGACGGTCACCCGGACCCCAAACTGGCGGAACGCCTGCGCGAGCTCGCAGCCGATCGCCCCGCCCCCGAGCACGAGCAGCGACGTCGGCGCCCGGGACAGGCCCCACACCGTCTCGCTGGTCAAAAACGGCCCGCCGGCCAGGCCCTTGATCGGCGGCAGGGCCGGCCTCGCACCGGTCGCGATGACCAGCCTCCCCGCCTCGACCGTCGTTCCGGCCACCTCGACCCGACGGCCAGAACGGATCCGGGCCCGGCCCTCCAACACGGTGATGCCCTCGCGGCGCAGCACGTCGGCGGTCTCGGTCTCGGCGATCCGCCCGACCGTGGCGTGCACCCGCGCCATCGCCGCCGCGAAGCCCTCACCGCCGGCGGCGGACTCGATCAGGGTCTTCGACGGGACGCAACCGGTGAACGTGCAGTCGCCGCCCACCGGCCCGTCCTGCACGAGCGCCACCGTGGCGCCCGTCCGCACCGCGGTGCGGGCAGCGGCCATCCCGGCCGCCCCACCCCCGACAACGACAAGATCCGCTTCCACAGGCACGAAACCCGCCGTCCCCGTGTCTCCCTTCCCGCCGGTGACATACGGTCTGCCCGACGCGCCGGAATGGAGCCAGCTGACCGGCGGGTTCCCCCCGTATGGGAGTGGTCGTGACCGAGCCGGCGAGTGACGTTGACCGGCGCGCCTGCTACGCCCGGCACGTTCTACCCGAGATCGACGTGCTGCTGCGCGTCGCCCTATCAATGACCGCTCAGCCCAGCGACGCCGAGGACCTCGTCCAAGACACCCTGCTGCGCGCCTGGCGCAGCATCGGCACCTTCGATGGCCGGTACCCGCGGGCCTGGCTGCTGACGATCCTGCGTAATACCGAGATCAACCGGCACCGCCGCCGCCGCCCGCAGCTGCTCGACGACCCCGACGTCGAGCTGGACCGTCACGCCCGCGACCGACAGCCAGGCGCGTCTGCCGAGGACGCCGTCCTCGACCCGGTGTTCGACGACGCCGTCGAGTCCGCACTCGCCGACCTACCCGACGGCTTCCGCGCCTTCGTCATCCTCGTCGACGTCGACGGCCTGACCTACGCCGAAGCCGCCCGGGTGCTCGACGTGCCCGAAGGCACCGTCATGAGCCGGTTACACCGAGCCCGCACCCGCATCCGCGCCCGTCTCGCCGAGGCCGGCATCACACCCCGGAGACGCTCATGACTCCCACCCTGTCCCTATGGCGGCGGATGCACGGCTCGCCCGAGATCGCCAGCTGCCGTGAAGTCGGCCGCGTCCTGCAGACCTTCCTCGACGGCGAACTCGACCATCTCGCCGCCCGCCGCATCACCCGCCACCTCGACCTATGCCGGCGCTGCGGCATGCAAGCCTCCACCTACACAGAGATCAAAGCCTCGCTCGCCCGCCATGTGAAGCCGCCCGTCGACCCGGCCGCCGTCAGCAGGCTCCGCACCTTCGGCCAGCAGCTCATCGACGACAACCCAGACCAGTAGGCGGCACGGACTCAACATTCCGCAGCCGCGAGACGGGCAGGTGACCCCACGTTGTCGTGCCTGTTTTCCCCACCAAGTAGGGAGCCCGCCAAGAGAGAGGACGCTTCCGTGACACAGGTGACGCTTCGGTACTTCGACGGCTGTCCGAACTGGCAGCTCGCCGAGCAGCGGCTCCACGCGGCGGCCGCAGGCCGCACGGACGTCACCCTTGTCCTGCAGCCGGTCGAGACGCAGGCAGACGCCGAAAGGCTCGGGTTCACCGGCTCGCCCACGATTCTCATCGACGGTATCGACCCGTTCGCCGAGCCCGGCGCTACCGCCGGGCTGTCGTGTCGCCTCTATCGCACCGGCAGCGGCACGGCCGGGGCGCCCACGCAGGACCAGCTACAGCAGGCGCTCACACGCCCGAACCTGGCCGGGGACACCGCCCCGCCCACACGCGACCGTGCCCACCCGCCACGCTATCGGCGCTACGCACCGCAACAGGTGGCTATCGGGCGGCTCGTGGGACTGCTCCGCGGCGCCGATCTCAGCCTCGCGGCGATCAAATCGGTGATCGCCGAGCTTCCGACCGCCCCCGAGGCCGCGTGCGCGCGACTGGAAGTCCTGCTCGATGGGATGGACCGTGAACACCACAGTCGCCGCCTCGTCGTCCGCCATGTCCAATCAATCCTGCACGAGGAGACAGATCCCATGTTTGCGATCAAGATCCGCGAGGTTCCGGCCCGTCGTCTGATGTCGATCCAGCGCCGCCAATACGGCGACCTGACTGATGCGTTCGTAGATGAGGCGAAGGACGCCTTCACAGCCCACCTCGGTGACATCGAGCCCACTGGCCCGTTCACCCTGATCTTCCATGGGCCGGTGAACGATCAAGCTGACGGCCCGATCGAGGCAGCCCTTGGCGTACCAACGGAGATCGAGCCGACCGACCTGATCGGTATACGCACCGAGCCCGCTCACACCGAGGCGTATACGACGATCACCAAACGCGAGTGGGACTACCCCGCGATCCTGGCCGCCTACGATGCCGTAGCCTGCTCGCCACAGGCCAGCGCGCGCTCCCGATCTCCGCTGTCATGCCGTGAGGTCTACCTAGCCGACCCGGCATCGCTGGGCGATGATGATCCGATCTGCGACATCGCATTTCCGCTGGGACGATGACCAAACGGGAACCGTACGTGGACCACGTCATCCCACGACCGTAAGCATCGATCCCTGATCGAGATGGCGCTGCACCGAGCGATGACTCGTGCCACTGCCTCCCGCGAGGGCTTGGGCCCAGTATCAGTCGAGCAGGTCGCGCACCGGTTCGGGGTTGCCGATGCTGGTCGCGGACGTGCCCCGTCGTACGAACTCCCGTGCTGGTGGCCATCGGGCGACGAACTGGTCGCCGTCGTCGCCGTAGCGGATCGAGACGACGTCGCCGATCTCGACCTTGAACAGGTGGAATCGGCCGATGAGCGGGCTCCAGCCCAGCGCGGCGGCGACCGCGTCGGCGTAGCGACGCTGCACCGCCTCGTCGTCCTCGGCACGGGCATGGCCCCGGACCTTCACTTCGCCGTCTGCGCCGTCGCGGTTGGTGACGATCCCGTGCACCAGCAGCCGCGGGTCGTGTTTCAGGTCGACCGCTTTGCGCGACTGCCAGAGCATCGAGAGCCACAGGCCACCGTCGAGCAGGAATGGCTCGACCGGGCTCAGTCGCGGGGTGCCGTCGCGCCGAATCGTGGCGACCAGCACCACCCCCGGGGCGATTAGCCGCTCGTAGGCTCGGTGGGCTAGCCGTGGCTGCTGCTGCTCCAGGTCATGCCATTGCATGCTTGTCTCCTTATGGCCGATTTCTCTCCATCCACTACAGGGAGGCACCGACAGGAAAGGTGACCCGCAGAGCCGGTCTGCGAAATTTGGCCAAGTCCGCATCATGATCCGGACACAATTCGTGCGTTCCGCAGGGCCGCAGGGGAACCGCCACCGGCGCGCGTTCGACCTCCACGGCGAGGTGGGCAGCCGGGATGCGCAGCGTCGCCGCATGGGGATCGGTGAGCGGTCACCCGAGCGAGTTGTCGGACCGTCACGTGTCGTAGGTGATCGGTGGTGGTCAGTGTTGGAGTAGACCGACGCCGAAGGAGACGACGAGCACGGACAGGGTCAGCGCGGAGACCGATTCAACGGCCATGAGCAGCTTGGCGCGGCTGGACAAAGGCATGGTGTCGGTGGGGCTGAACGCGGAGGAGTTGGTGATCGAGACGTAGAGGTAGTCGATGAAGCCCGGAGCCCATCCCGACTTCGCGGAGGAGCGCCGCGCGACTTCGGTGATCGCG
>JBPCOR010000319.1:0-3585 GCA_051000035.1 Mycobacteriales bacterium
GGCGTGAACACCGCCGACGCACTTCCTACCGCGGAGTCGGCGTGAACACCGCCGACGCACTTCCGACTGCGGAGGCGGCGTGAACACCGCCGACGCACTTCCTACCGCGGAGGCGGCATGAGCACCGCCGACGCACTGGCCTGCACGGAGGCGGCATGAACACCGAGCGTGCGCTCACCGGGTCGCGCAGGCTGCGGTTGCGTGCGCCCGCGCGGCGGCGCGCCATCGTCGGGGTCCTCGTCGTCGTCCTGCTGGTGCTGATGGGCCTTGGCACCAAGATCGTCAGTATCGGCTCGGCCGCCGGTGCCGCGCCCGGCTCCTTCTCCCCGTCGGCCTACGCCAACAAGCAGTTCCCCAAGGTTGCGGCGGCGGTCGAGAAGAAGGCCGTCGACGCCGCGACGCTCGCCGCGGCGCTCAAGTCCGACCAGGCACGGGCGAGGAAGAAGTATGCGAGCGACGTGTCGGGACAGCCGGTCTTCTCGGTGCGCCTCACCGGCAAAGTCGGGGCCGGGCAGGACGGCATCTTCCCGGTGACCGTGGCCGGGCTGCCCAAGGGTCTGCTGATCCGGCTGCAGACCGGACCGGCGATCAACGGGACTGACATTCGCGACGCCACCGGCGCCATCAGGTTCTCGCAGTTCACCAACCAGATCGACTATCAGAACGCCGGGGCCGCGCTGAACGACCAGCTGAAGAAGTCCGTGCTGGGCTCGGTCGACCGCTCGACACTGCCCGGCAAGAAGGTGTCCGTGGTCGGCGCCTTCACCTTGATCAATCCGGCCGGCTGGCTCGTGACACCGGTCAAGGTGACACTGTCGTGACCGGCCTGCCCGACGCGCTGCTGAGCGGCCGCAACATCGTAAAGACCTACGGCGGCACGCGCGCGCTGAAGGGCGTGAACTTCGACATCGTCCGCGGCAAGGTCACCACGCTGTTCGGCGAGAACGGCGCCGGCAAGTCCACGCTGATGAAGATCCTGTCCGGGGTCGAGACGCCGACATCGGGGGAGATCCTGTTCGAAGGCAAGGCGGTGCAATTCGCATCGACCTCCGACGCGCGCGACCGCGGCATCTCGATCATCCACCAGGAGCTCAGCCTTGCCCCCAATCTCAGCGTCCGCGACAACATTTTCATGGGCCGCGAAGCCCGGACAGCGGTAGGCGCGATCGACTTCGCCGAGGAGGCGCGGCACACCCGCGAGCTGATGGCCGGCCTCGAGGAGCAGATCGACCCGATGACGCTGGTTTCCGACCTGCGGCTCGGCCAGCAGCAGCTCGTCGAGATCGCGCGGGCGCTGTCGGTCGACTCGCGCATCCTGATCATGGACGAGCCGACGTCGGCGCTCAGCGCGTCCGAGGTCGAGGTGCTCTTCCGGGTGATCCACGACCTGACAGCCAAGGGCGTCTCGATCGTCTACATCTCCCACCACCTCGAGGAGGCGATGCAGATCACCGACGTCGCCGTCGTGCTGCGCGACGGCGAGATGGTCGCGAGCGCCGCCGGCGCCGACGTCGACCTTGCGTGGATCGTCTCCCGGATGGTTGGTCGCAACTTCGACCTCGGCGCGCCGCCCACCGGCTACGACTTCGGCAAGGTGGCCTTGTCGATCGACCACCTGGGCGTCGCCGACGTCGACAACCCCGAGCGGTCCGTCGTGGACGACCTGTCGCTGCAGGTGAAGGCCGGCGAGATCGTCTGCATCTACGGCCTGATGGGCGCCGGACGTACGGAGATGCTCGAGGCGGTCGCCGGCCGGGTCCCCGTTACGAGCGGCAAGGTCCTGGTCAACGGCGAGGACGTGACGGGGCTCAGCATCGCCGAGCGGATCGCCCGCGGGCTGAGCCTGGTTCCAGAGGACCGCCAGCGCGACGGCCTGGTCAAGACGATGAGCGTGGGCCGCAACCTGTCACTCGCCAGCGTCGGCGCCTTCGCGCGCGGGCTCTTCCTCTCGCGCAGCCGGGAGAGCGCGCTCGTCGACCGGGGGATTCGCGACGTACGGGTGAAGACCCCCGGCGCGGGGGCAACCATCGGCTCGCTCAGCGGCGGGAACCAGCAGAAGGTCGTCATCGCGAAGATGCTGGCGACCCACCCCGACGTCATGCTGCTCGACGAGCCCAGCCGGGGCATCGACGTCGGCGCCAAGGCCGAGGTCTTCCACCTGCTCGCCGACCGTGCTCGCGCGGGTCTGGCGGTCGTCTACTCGACGTCGGAGGTCGCCGAGTGCCTCAGCATCGCGCACCGCGTCGTGGTGATGCGCCGCGGTCGCATCTCGGCGGAATTCGGCGCCGACGTGCGCCGGGAACAGATCATGGCGGCCTCTGGTGAAGCGGTCGCCGACTAGCCCACGCGAACGGAGCCAGGAGACATGGTGACACCGGCATCGCACCGCAGGCGTGGCCTGCCGCGGATGGTCGCGCGCGGGCTTGACCCGCGCATCCTTCTGCTGGAAGGCCGAGCGTTCTTCGCCCTGATCGCGATCATCGTCGTGTTCTCCAGTCTGTCCCCGAACTACCTGACAGTGAGCAATGTCCTGCAGATGTCCTCGCACGTCGCGGTGTTCGCGATCCTCGCGGTCGGGATGCTGATGGTCATCCTCAACGGCGGCATCGACCTGTCCGTCGGGTCGACGCTCGGGCTGTCAGGTGTGGTCGCCGGCTTCCTCATGCAGGGTGTCCGGCTGCCGGTGTTCGGCGTGACGCTCTTCCCGGCGGTGTGGGTCGTCGTGGTCGTGACCCTGGCGGCCGGTGCCCTCATCGGCCTGGTCAACGGCGTGCTGGTCGCGAGGTTCAACGTCGCGCCCTTCGTCGCGACGCTGGGCATGCTCTACGTCGTCCGCGGCGCCGCGGAGCTCATCACCAACGGCGTCACGTACTCCAACCTCGCTGGCAAGCCCGATCTCGGAAACACCGGGTTCAACTGGCTGGGCTTCAGCTCCCTGCTCGGCATCCCTATCGGCGTGCTGGTCATGATCGTCATCGCGATCGCCGGGAGCATCGCCCTGACCCGTAGGGTCTTCGGTCGCTGGCTGTACGCCTCGGGCGGCAACGAGCGGGCGGCGGAGCTGTCGGGTATCCCGGTCAAGCGCGTGCAGATCCGGGTGTACGTCCTCTCCGGCCTGTGCGCCTCGGTCGCTGGCCTGATCACCGCGTCGGAGCTCACCTCGGCCGGCCCCACCGCGGGCAACTCCTTCGAGTTGACGGCGATCGCCGCCGTCGTCATCGGCGGTGCCGCGCTGAGCGGCGG
The DNA here is from genome assembly GCA_051000035.1 of Mycobacteriales bacterium. Classification (GTDB taxonomy): domain Bacteria; phylum Actinomycetota; class Actinomycetes; order Mycobacteriales; family QHCD01; genus QHCD01. Next base: position 3,244 of record JBPCOR010000319.1, read on the forward strand.
GCGGGGCAACATCCGCGGCACCATGCTCGGCGCGTTCGTGATCGGGTTCCTGTCCGACGGCCTGGTCATCGTCGGCGTGTCGGCGTACTGGCAGACGGTGTTCACCGGCGCCGTGATCGTCCTCGCCGTGCTCCTGAACGCGGTGCAGTACCGAGGCCGGAAGAGGGGCCGGAGGGCTGAACCCGGCGGTCCACCCGAGACCGGCCAAGACGCCCCGGGCGCGCGAGACGTGCCCGCGCTGGAAAAGACGCCGAACTGACCGGGCGCACGTCTCCTGCTGGTCCGGCTCCACGCCGCATCCCTCAAGTCGAAAGGAACCCGCATGTCTGGTAGGGAAGTTTG
>JBPCOR010000333.1:0-15447 GCA_051000035.1 Mycobacteriales bacterium
GGCGCCAGCCTCAACGTGTAGTGGTCGGTCACGCCACGACTCTACCGCAGTGTGCCACGCCGTGACACACAGGTGTGTCGCGGTGGCAGATCGATGTAACCCCGCTAATTGCGCTCCTGGACGGGACAAACGCAAGGCGCGCGGAATCTAGTGAGATCAGCCGGGCTTCCATGGGAGTGGCTCAGCCGCGGCAGCGGCTGGCGGTCAGCACGCACCGAAAACTGGTCCCCTTTGGACGCCTGCTGACCGACCGTGCGCCCGCCGGTTCGCTGGTGACTGGACTGCTGCAACGGTAGCCGACGCCCGACGCCGGCTGGGGAGTTCGCGCCCACCGCGGCAAGACCTTGACGGGCTCGCGCGAGCGTGCCATGTTGACTCGCCACATCTAGAGTTCTATAACGGTCGGAAGGGTCGGTCGACTGGGCATGCTGACCGACACGCGGCCACGCCGGGCGGCACGGGGCCCGAAGTACCTCCGTATCCACGAGGATCTGGCAGCCCGCATCGGGCGAGGCGAGTGGGCAGCCGGCGCGCCCCTTCCCTCCCAACGAGACCTGAGCCAGCAGTACGACGTAACCCTGATGACCCTGCGCCAGGCGGTTGCGCTGCTCGAGGGCGAGGGGATCGTCGAGACGGTGCCCGGCAGGGGCACGTACATCGCCCCGTCGCCCTACGCCTATGACCTCGGGCATCTGCGCAGCTTCTCCCAGGACATGCAGGTCCAGGGCGCCGCCCTGCAGACCCGACTGCTCAGCTCCGGGCCGGTCGGCGCCCACCCGGCCATCGCATCCCGGCTGGCCCTGTCGCTACGAAGCGGGGTCTTCCAGATCAGACGCATGCGCCTGCTCGGGTCGCGCCCGGTGGTGCTGCAGTCCTCCTACCTCTCGCTCAAGGACGGCAAGCGGCTGGCGTCTGCCGACGTCGGCGCGGACTCGCTGTATTCCGTCCTTGCCGGCGAGCTCGGCATCAAGATCGTCCGGGCGACCGAGTCCATCCGACCGACCGTCCTGTCCGAGAGCGACGCGCGAATCCTCGGCCGCCGACCCGGCGCGGCAGCATTGGCGAGTCAGCACCTCAGCTACGCGGGCGACGGCCGCCCGGTGATCGACGACATCGCCCTGCTGCCCGGTGACACCGTTTCGATTACCGCCGACCGGAGCCCGGCCGGGCTGCACCTGAGCTACTCGTTCAGCAATCCCATCGACAGCGACAGCGACAGAGACCTCGACTGACGGACGGCAGGAGCGATGATGACGCGATCGACACGGCGTGCGCGGGGCTGCTGGGCGATTCTTCTTGCCCTGCTCGTCGGTGCTCTGTTTGCCTGCTCAGGATCGCCGGCAGCACAGCAGAAGGCTGCGAGCAGCACGAGCGGTGCCGCGAGCACGAACATCACGATCGGCATCGACGTGCCGTTCCATCCCATCTGGGACTACCTCGAGGCCAAATCGAGCACGTACTTCGCGGGCAAGCCGTACACCGTGCATTTCAAGGTGCTGGACGCATCGACGCAGGTGCCGGCATTCGGCAAGGGCGACCTGCAGGTGATGACGACCGTGCCCTCCTTCATGCCGATCGTGAAGGGCCAGTACAACATCGATACGACCTATCTCTTCCCGCTCGCCCGCTGGACAACCGGCCCGCAGATCCTGGTCAAGAAGGGATCGGCAATCCGTACGCTGCAGGACCTGAAGGGGAAGAAGGTCGCGATCCCGCCGCTGAGCAGCCGGTTCGGTGCTGAGCAGGCCGCGATCCTGGCGGCCACGGGGCAGACGATCGGAAGCTATTTCAAGCTGCAACAGACCGAAGCCGCGGCGCAGCAACTCACGCTCGGCCGGGTGGACGCCGCATTCATCGAGGCGCCCACGACCTACCCACTGCTGCAGACCGGGAAGTTCGAGCCGATCTTCAGCGTGCACGACGCCTTTCTCAAGGCGTTCCACGACCCGGCCGTGATGAACGGCGGCTACATTGCCAGCACATCCTTCGTTAAGAACAACCCGCAGTTCGTGCGTGACCTGATCAAGGCGACCCAGGACGTGTGGGATCTGTACCAGCGCAAACCCGCGGTGGTGAACGGCGTGGCCAGCAAGGTGAGCGGCATTCCGGTTGCCCAGCTTCAGGTCGTCGGGCAGGTGCTGGATCTGGCCAAGATTCCGGCGTCGGAGCGACAGGTGACCCGACCCGACATTGCCACCTGGCAGAAGCTCTACCCGTTGCTGCAGATGGCAGGGTTTATCAAGACCGCGCCCGCTGACGTGCCGCGGATGTTCGCCCTGACCTCGAAGCTGCTCGCCGGTAAGTGACGATGGCACAGCTGGATTCGGCCGTCGTGGCAACGAGCGACACCGGCGGAGCTGCACCGCGCGGCACCGGCCGGGTCTCGCGCAACGGCGGCCGCCGCCGGGGCCGCCGCGGCGCTCTGATCACGATTTCGGCGGCGAGCCTCATCGGCGCGTGGTGGCTAGCGTCGCTGCACTACCAGCAATACATCCTGCCCGGACCGACGCCGGTGTGGCATTCGTTCACCGATGCCTTCGGCCGCGGTGTCTGGACCGCCATGATCGCGGACACGTTGGTACACATGCTGGTGGCGGTGGCGATCATCTTCGCGGCCGGTCTGCCGATCGGCATCATCATCGGCAGATCGGTGGTTGCAGAGGACCTGAGCCGGATGTGGCTGATCTTCCTGCAGACCATCCCCACCATCGTGCTCATCTCGGTCGCGTTGATCTTCATCGGCACGAATACCAGGTCGGTGATCGTGGTGACGGCCGTCAGCGGCCTGACCTACTTTCTGATCAACGTGGTGCAAGGCACCCGCGCGATCGATCGTGATCTCGTGGAGATGGCGCGGGCATACAACGCCTCCGAGCGAGTGATCATGCGGACCATCCTGCTGCCCTCCACGGTTCCGTACGTGCTGGCCGGCGCGCGGATCACGATCGGGGTGGCATGGCAGATCACGCTGTTCTCGGAGTACCTGCTGGGGAGCAACGGCGTCGGATTCCAGGTCAATTCCGCCATCAAGCTGCTCGATACCGCCGGCGTCTTCATGTGGGGTCTGAGCATCGTGGTGCTCACGATCGTCTTCGAGTACGGGATATTGGGCCCGGTCGAGCGCGTCCTGGCCCGGCATCAGCGGCGGGCCTGAGATGTCGGCAGCCCCGGCGATCGGGCCGGGGGCCGTTCAGCTCGCTCCCCTGGTGGAGATCCGGAACCTGACCAAGGAGTTTCCCAGAGACGTGCACGGCCCGGTGCTCGACAACGTGAGCCTCGACGTGCACCGCGGTGAGCAGGTCGCCATCCTCGGGCCGTCCGGATGCGGCAAGTCGACGTTGCTGAATATCGTCGCCGGCCTCGTCGCGCCGAGCGCGGGCAGCGCGACCGTCGCCGAGTCCACGGCGGTCGTCGCCTACGTCTTCCAGCAGCCGCGGCTGCTGCCCTGGCGGACGGTTCGTCGCAATGTCGAATACGGCCTGGAGCAACGCAGCTTGCCCACGGGTGAGGTGCGACAGCGGGCCGCGGATGCCATCGAACTGGTCCACCTCGACGGCCATGACGGGAAGTACCCGCACGAGCTGTCCGGCGGCATGCAGCAGCGCGTCGCACTCGCCCGTGGGCTCGCCCTGGAGCCTGACATCCTGCTGATGGACGAGCCGTTCGGCGCGCTCGACGCGCTGACCCGCAGCTACCTGCAGGACGAGCTGGTGAGCCTGGTACGCCGCACCCGCAGCACCACTGTGCTGGTCACCCACGACATCGACGAGGCGCTCCTGCTCGCCGACCGGGTTGTCGTGATGAGCAATAGACCGGCGCGGATCAAGGAGATCGTGGGTGTCCCGTTCGAAACGCAGAACCTCGACTCGATGATCGCCCACCCGGAATATCCCGGGCTCCGACGCCATCTCAGGGACTTGCTGCGCGATGAGGTCTGACCGCGGCACGGCGGGACACGACGGGCACGGCACCGGTCAGCGGGCCGGTCCCGGGTGACGACCGCGACGTGGAACAGGCTCGACAAGGCACTCAGCACCCGCCGGCCGGCGCTCATCTGCTACCTGCCGCTCGGCGACCCCGCCGCCCGGTTCGCCGATCCGGCCGCGTACCTCGCCGACGGGGTGGACGTCCTGGAAGTCGGGGTGGCGGCACCGGCACCGATGCTGGACGGTCCGATCATCCGGGACTCGATGCGCCGCGCCCTCGCGGCCGGGATGAACAACAAGCGCGCGGCGCGGGAGATCGCGGCGATGAAGCTCGCTCTGGGCGATCCGGCGACCGTGTGGATGACCTACCCGTCCGCAGCCGGGCCGGACTTCCGCGAGGACCTGCGCGCCAGCGGGACCGACGGCGTACTCGTCGCGGGTGCCGGTGCGCTGACGTACTCCGACATCCCCGGCGTGCACGAGATCCAGTTCATCCCGCACCGGCCGACTGCCGGGCAGGTCGCCGCCGCTGCGCACGCCACCGGCTACATCATGGTGGCGGCGGCAAACGGCGTCTCCGGCCGGCGCGGTGCCGTCAGTCCTGACAATGCCGACCTGCTCCAACGGCTGAGGGAGAACGGCGCCACCGCCCGACTGGCGCTCGGCTTCGGGATCACCGACTGGCGAGGCGCCCGCGACGCCGTCCGGTGCGGTGCGGATGCCGTCATCGTCGGGACCGCCGCCCTGCTCGCGGCGATGGACTCCGCACGGTCGTTGCGGAGACTGATCAGCACATTGCGAAATGCGCTCGATGAATGACGTGTACCTGGGTATCGACGTCGGTACGACGGCTGTCAAGGTCGCCGCATTCACCGACCGGGGTGCGGTTCTGGCCGAGCACAGCACGGCCTACCCGACGGCCAGGCCGCACCCGGGATGGGCCGAGCAAGACCCGACCGACTGGTGGACCGCGTGTGTCAGCGGAATCGACGCGGTCACCGCAGGGCGACGCCACGGTGACGACGTCCGCGCCATCGGCGTGGTCAGTCAGGTCAATACCCACCTCTTCATCGACAGCTCCCTGACCCCGCTGGCGCCTGCGATCAACTGGCAGGATCAACGTTGTCACGAGATGGCCCGCCGGCTCGACGCACATTTCAGCGACGAGCAGAGAGCGGAGATCTGGGGCGGCCCGTTCACCATCGACGCGTCGACCCTCGTCTCCAGGGCCGGCTGGTTCGCCAGCCACCACCCCGGGCGGTGGGCGCGGACCCGGTGGATCCTGAGCCCGAAGGACTACATCGTCGCCCGGTTGACCGGCCAGGTGGCGACGGACGCGATTTCCTCGATCGGCCTGGTGGATCGCGCAGCATCGGGCTATCTCGCCGGCGTGCTGGCGCTGGTGGACGGACTCGCCGACCGGCTTCCCCCGCTGCGCCATCACACCTGCGTCGCCGGGCCCGCCGGCGCCGCTGAGCTGCCGCCCGTCCTCGGGGCGAGCGTCGTGGTCGGCACGATGGACGCGTTCGGCAACGTTTTCGGCTGTGGCGTCACGCGGCCCGGCCGCGGGCTGGTGTCCTGCGGCACCTCGGTCATCGTCGCCGGCGCGTCCGAGCGCACCCGCCCGGCCGCGGGAGTCATCACCTTTCCGGAGCTGGACGGGCTCTTCGTGCACGCCGGACCCACCCAAGCCGGCGGCGACGCGCTGCGCTGGTGGGCCCGCGCTTGCGACATGTCAACGCACGACGTCCTGGCCGAAGCGGCCACCTCGCCACCCGGAGCATCGGGAATCGTTTTCACGCCCCATCTGCTGGGTGAACGTGCCCCGCTCTGGGATTCGACCGTGCGCGGAGCCTTTCTCGGGCTGAGCGTCAGCACCGCCCGGAGCGACCTCTCCCGGGCGGTACTGGAAGGGGTGGCCATGTCTGCCCGGCAGGTGCTCACCGCCGTGGAAAGCGCGTGCGACCGGCCCATTCCGTCGCTGTCGCTGTGCGGGGGCGGTGCCCGCAGCACGCTCTGGGCGCAAATCTTCGCTGATGTGCTCGGGCGCCCCGTCGCCCGGCTACAGGTGCTCGACAGCGCCGTACTGGGCGCCGCCATGCTGGCGATGGTCGGCACCGGCGGTTACCAAAGCATCGCCGCCGCCGCAGCGGAGTCCGTCCGGGTCGGGCAGACGTATGAACCGGATGCCGCCGGCGCCGGCGCACTTGCGTCGCTCTACCGGGTGTACACCGACTCCTACGACGCATTGCGGGCCATCCACGATCAGCTGGACGGCTGGCGACGCATGCACGCCACAGACCGTCCGATCCGGGGCCCGGCCGAGTGAGCCGCGCGAAGCTGGTGGCGCCTGACTCGATGACGTCAAAGACACCAGACATCGTCATCGGGGGCCCGCCGCGGCAGCGGGCAACGGATCGGTGCCACGGCGAAGTCACTGCGATTTCTTTTCCTTTCTTTTCCTTGCCTAAGTGGGGGGTAACGGTTACGGTCGCCGGACGTCGGTGACCTGGACCACGGGTAGGGAGTGCGCCGGATGGCTTCTCTGGACGAGCTCCAGCGGGAGCAGGAAATCATGCTCGCCCTGGAGTCGTCCGGTCAGGTGTTGGTGACCGAGCTGGCGTACCGGTTCGGTGTCTCGGCGGTGACCATCCGGAAGAATCTCGACGCGCTCGAACGGCGGTCGATGCTGCGCCGTGTCCGAGGTGGGGCGGTCAGCGTCGGCACGACCGACGAGGGGTCGTTCGCGCAGCGGCTGTGCCACCGGGCCGATGCCAAGCAGGCGATCGCGCGCGCGGCCGCGCCGCTGGTGCACAGCGGTGAGGTCATCGCGATGGACGCCTCGACGACGTGCTTCTACCTCGCTCACGAGTTGCTCGAGCGCCGCGACCTGGTCGTCGTCACCAACGGGATGCGGGCGGCGAGTCTGTTCATGGAGCAGTCCACCGCGATGGTGCTGATGCCCGGCGGCGTGCTCCGACGGTCCGCGGGCTCCATGGTCGGCCCGATCGGCGACCTGCTCGCCGGCCGCGGTCGCATCGATCGGGGCTTTTTCGGAGTCGTCGGGCTGTCCGCCGAGCGTGGGCTGATGGACATCGTCGCTGAGGAGGCCCAGACGAAGTCCTACCTCGCCGCGGCATGCTCTCGGGTGTACGGGCTGTTCGACTCCAGCAAGGCCGGCCGATTCGCGCTGCACTCGTTCGCCGCGACCAGTCAGGTCGAGGCGCTCTACACCGATGACGGCATCGACCCGGATCTGGTCGGCGAGTGGCGCGAGCTCGGCGTGCCGACACACGCCGTCGCCGTCGACAGCGACGCGGGGATCGTCGAGCTGCCGCAACCGGCGACGGGCAGCCGCCGATGAGCGCCCGCTCCCGGCGAGCCGGCCGGCCCCGCCCGGATCCGGGACACGATCTCGGCGGGCCCGACGATCACGACGTACGAGCCGCGCGCCGGGCCGGGTCGGCAGCGGGCCGGGGCGCGATTCGCACGCCTTCCCGAGCTCGAAGCACCATCCCGACCCGCCATGGCCCCACCGGCTGATCGGCCCAGCACGACCCGCAGCGCAAGACAGACCCACGACCCGCAGCGCAAGACAGACCGAGGAGAGGCACATGCACACCAGGCGCACGTCGATCGCCGCCATCGCGGCCCTGTTGGTGGTGGCCGTCGCCGCCGGCGGCTGCAGCAAGAAGAGCGGCTCGAGCGGGTCCGGCTCCAGCGGTAAGACCGGCGGCAAGAGTTACAAGATCGCCTTCGTGCCCAAGCTGCAGGGCATCCCGTACTTCGAGGCGATGAACGCCGGCGGGAAGACCGCGCAGAAGGCGCTGGGGAACATCACCTGGCTCTACCAGGGTCCGACCACCGCCGACGCGGCCGGGCAGGCGCAGATCGTCCGGTCCTACATCCAGCAGAAGGTCGACGCGCTCGTCGTGGCGCCCAACGACCCGAACTCGATGGCACCGGTCCTCGCGCAGGCAAAGGCCGCCGGCATCAAGGTCCTCACCTCCGACACCGACGCGCCGGACTCGGTGCGCCAGGCCTTCGTCAGCCAGGCCTCGACCACCGGCATCGGCGAGGCACTGACCGATCAGCTGATGAAGGCGATGGGCGGCAAGGGGGAATACGCCATCGTCTCCTGCGGGGAGACCGCGGAGAACCTCAACTCCTGGATCGCGGTGCAGAAGAAGTACGCCGCCAAGAAGTACCCCGGAGCCAAGCTCGACGCGCTGGTGTACGCCGGGGAGAACCAGTCGAAGGCGACGAGCATGGCGAGCAACCTGCTGAGCGCGCACCCGAAGCTCAAGGGGCTCGTCGGGGAGTGCACGTCCTCTGCCCCCGGCGTCGCGCAGGCGGTCAAGGACGCCGGCAAGATCGGCAAGGTCGTCACCGTCGGACTCGGCACGCCGCTGTCGATGAAGCCCTACCTGCAAAGCGGCGCGGCCTCGGCGTCGGTGCTGTGGGACGTCCAGCAGCTGGGATACCTGACCGCGTGGGCGGGCGCCCAGCTCGCCGAAGGCAAGTCCTTCGCGGCGACGAACAAGGTCGACGCCCAACTTCCGGCGGTCAAGTGGGACCCGAAGGCGAAGACCCTGCTGCTCGGCGACCCGCTGATCATCACCAAGGCCAACGCCGGTAAGTACCACTACTAGGCGCCGAGCTAGCAGGGGTTATGACCGGTCCCGTGAGCACCACAGTCTCGGCGCCCGCACGGCTGCGGTTGCAGGACATCTCCAAACGTTACGGCGGCGTACGCGCCGTCCGGCACGCGGAGATGACCGTGCGGGCCGGGAAGGTGCACGCCCTCGTCGGCGAGAACGGGGCGGGCAAGTCGACGCTAATCAAGATCATCGCCGGCGCGGTGACCGCCGACACCGGAACGATCTCCTACGACGGATCGGTCGTGCGCATCACCAGCACGGCGGGCGCGATCGGGCTGGGCGTCGCCACGGTCTACCAGGAGCCGCAGCTGTTCGCCGAGCTCTCGGTCGCGGAGAACATCTTCCTCGGTCGCGAGCTGCGCAGGGGCGCTCGAATCGACTGGACCGAGCAGAACGAGCGTGTCGTCGCCCTGCTCGAACGCCTCGGCGTGCCGAGCGAGCTGTCCACGACGCCGGTCGGCGAGCTGTCCATCGCCAACCAGCAGCAGGTGTCGATCGCGAAGGCGCTCGCCGGCGATGCGACGGTGCTGATCCTCGACGAACCGTCGGCAATCCTCACCGACACCGAGATCGACGTGCTCTTCGACGCGGTACGGCGTCTCACCGAGGAGGGCGTCGCCGTCATCTACATCTCACACCGCCTCGACGAGCTGTTCCGGATCGCTGATGAGGTGACGATCATGCGCGACGGCAGCACGATCGGCACCTATCCGATCGCGGACCTCACCGTCCGGCAGATCGCCGAGAAGATGGTGGGTGGAATCCTCGGTGACCAGCACGCCCGGCGCGCGCCTGCGACCGAGGAGGTGGTCCTCGAGCTCGACCGGCTGTCCCGGGCGGGCGCCTTCAGCGACATCAGCCTGGCGGTGCGGGCGGGCGAGGTGGTCGGCCTCTACGGCCTCGTCGGGTCGGGCGTCGCCGACATCGCGAGCACCGTCTACGGGATGGCGCGGGCGACGTCCGGGACGATGCGGGTCGGCGGGAAGCCGGCGCGGCCGTCCTCGCCGAGGCAGGCGCAACGACTGGGCATCGCCTTGTTGCCGGCCGATCGAAAGAACCAGGGGATGTTCGCGTTCCAGTCGATCGCCTTCAACATCTCCGCGGGTCATCTCCCGCTGCTGACCCGCTTCGCCGGCTGGATCGACCGGGCCCGCGAGCGCGCCATCAGCAAGGACATGATCGCCCGACTCAAGGTCCGGACGCCGAACGAGCGCGAACCGATCAGCTCCATGTCCGGCGGCAACGCGCAGAAGGTCGTGCTGGCCCGGGCTCTGGTGGAGCGGCCGAAGGCGCTCGTGCTGGCCGAGCCGACTCAGGGCGTCGACGTCGGGGCGAAGGAGGAGATCCACCGGATCATCGACGAGTTGGCGGAATCGGGGACGGCCGTCCTCGTCGCGACCGCCGACCTGTCCGAAGCGTTGCGCATCTCCGACCGGCTACTGGTGATCCGGGCCGGGCACGTCGTCGCCGAATTCGGACCGCAGGCCTCGCAGGTCGACGTCCTTGCGGCTGCCGCGGGCGCGGAGGACGACGCCGCCGCCGGTCCCGGAGCGGACCGGGCGACCGGCGGCGCCGCACGGTGACCGCGTCGACAACAATCACCCGGCCTGTCGCAGCGAAGCGTCAGCGGGTGCTGGCCGCGCCGGTCTCGGGCCAGGAGCTGGTCCTCATCGGCGTCATCGCCGTCTTGTGGATCCTGCTCTGGCTGACGACGCCGGCGTTCTTCAGCGGCAGCTCCCTACAGCCACTGCTGGCGCAGGTGGCGCCGGTCGCGGTGATCGGTATCGGCATGACAATGGTGATCGTCGCGGCCGGTATCGACGTGTCGGTCGCCGCGGGCATCATGCTCTGCGGGGTCGTCATCGCGAAACTGCTTGTGGGTCAGGGGATTCCGCTCGTCGTGGCGGTGCTCGTGGCGATTGCGGTCGGCGCCGCCCTCGGGCTGGTCAACGGCTTCCTCATCGCCTACGGCCGGGTCCACGCGATCATCATCACGTTCGGCACAGCCAACATCTTCCAGTTCCTCGCGCTGCGGATCTTCAATTCCCAGACCGTGAACGGCATCCCGAGCACGCTCGGTTTCTTCGGTCTCGGCGGCGCCGGCCGCACCGCGGGCATCCCGCACAGCTTCGTGCTCACCGTCGTCATCGCCGCGGTCGTCTGGTGGTACCTGCGGCATACGGCCGGGGGCAGGCATTTCTACGCTATCGGCGGCGACGCCGCGGCCGCCCGGCTGGCCGGCATCAACGTCCGCAGCCGGGTCCTGCTCGCATACCTGGCGACGGGAGCACTCGTCGGCCTGGCCGCGGTTTTCACCGTCGCCAACGGCACCTCGACACTCGATCAGTCGATCGGCTCGGGACAGGAGCTTGCCGTCATCGCCGCGACCGTCATCGGCGGCACGTCGATCGTGGGCGGGCGCGGATCGGTCCTCGGCACCATGCTCGGCGCCATCCTGGTCCAGACGGTCACGTCCGGCGTCACCCAACTGAACTGGCCGAGCCAGCTCTCCGATCTCTTCGTCGGGGTGGCGGTCATCGTGGCCGTAGGGGCCGATCTGCTGCGGCAACGCACCAGGAGCTCGCGATGAGCGCCGACGTATCGCTGCACCCTGACGTCGGCGGCGACCCGGACCCGGTCGAGGAGGACCGGGCTGCCGGGGTCGGTGCGCGGCTGGTGCGGACCGTCCTGACCCAGCGCATCGCGCTGCTCGGTGTCCTGATCGTCCTCGTGCTCGTGTGGTTCTCCAGCCTGTCCGCCGGCGGCTACCTGACCGCGTCCTACGACGGCTCCTACATCGCCTCGTCGCTCATCGATGCCGTGCCACTTGCGATGCTCGCGCTTGCCGAGCTCGTCGTCATCGTGTCCGGACGGGGGGGCATCGACCTGTCCGTCGGCTCGACCGTGTCGCTCGCCGGCATGGTGTTCGGGTTCGCCTACGGCCAGTGGCATTGGCCGCTGGTCCCCGCAATCCTGCTCACCGTTCTCGCCGGCGGGGTGCTCGGCGGGGTCAACGGGGTACTCATCGCGCGGCTGCGATTCCCTGCCCTGATCGCGACCCTCGCGACGTACTACGCCTACCAGTCGATCGCCGTCGTGATCAACCACCAGCAGCCGATCAGCTCCGCCAAGATCCAGGCGCTCTACTCCATCACCTCGGGCGTGTACCTGCCGCTGGTGGGCGGTTTCGTGCCGGCGATCCCGCTCGGGGTGTTCACCTTCCTGCTCCCGACGGTCGTGGTGCTGTGGCTGCTGATCGCGCGCACGGCCTACGGGCGGAGACTGTTCGCCATCGGCACCAACGACGTCGCCGCCGCGTGGTCGGGCATCCCGGTCCCGCCCACCCGCGCTCGGGCCTACGTCCTCGCCGGCGTGATCGCCGGGCTCGTGTCGGTCTACCTGACGGCGCAGTTCGCGTCGGCCCGCCCCGACGCCGGTACGTCGGGCAATGGTCTGGCCCTGCCGGCGATCCCGATCGCCGTGCTGGGCGGCGTCGCGATCACCGGCGGCGTCGGGCGGGTGGCGGGCGTCGTCCTCGCGGCGCTGCTGATCACCTGGATCGACAGCGGGATCCTGCTCTATTTCGTCGGCAACGACGGCACGCAGTACCAGCTTGCCGCGCTCGGAATCGTGCTGGTGTTCGCCGCGCTTCTCAACAGCGCCACATCCCGACGGTACGGCGGCGAGCGATGACGGCACGGCATGCCCCGGACCTGGTCAGCCCCGAGCTGCTCGAGCTGACCCGCTCGCTCGGCGCGGCCGATCAGGACCTGGTCATCCTCGCCGAGGGCAACACGTCGCAGCGCCTCGTCGATGGTCGCCTGGTCATCAAGGCGTCCGGCGCTCGGATGGCCCGAGCCACCCCGGACGACTTCGTCGTCGTCGATCTGGATCCGTTGATAGCGATGCTGACGTCAGACGGTGCGACGCAGGCGGATCTCACCGCCGCGCTCGACGCCGGCGCGGTCGGCGGACGGCACCGTCGGGGGTCGATCGAGACACTCGTGCATACGGCCGTGCAGGCGAACCGGCGATCGACATTCATCGCGCACACGCACCCGACCGCTGTCGTCGGCATGCTGGCGAGCACGCGCGCGGGTACGGAGTTCGACCGGGCGGCGTACTGCGACGAGGCCGTGGTCATCGGTCGCCCGCTCTACGTGCCGTACGCGCAACCGGGGATCGAGCTCGGCCGGCTGGTCTATCGCAGGCTTGCCGAGCACCTCACCGGCGGGGCCGACTTCCCGCGGCTGATGCTGCTCGGCAACCACGGCATCGTCGCGACCGCCGACACCGCGGCGGGCGTCGAGGCCATCTCGCAGATGGCGGTGAAGGCGGCCCGCATCCGGGCGGCCGCCTATGCTGCCGGCGGTCTCGCGCCGCTCCCCGCGGCGGCGGTCGACGCCTTCCTCGCCCGTGACGACATCGCCGAACGGCAGGGCATCATCGCTCGGGGGCAGCGGTAGGCGACGAGCGCCGTGATGGTGGCGGAGTTGGTGCATCGCGACGGCCAGCTGCGCCGGATGGGCTCACCGAAATGGGCAGGACGGCTGCTGGATCGAGGCCGTCGAATAGGCCAATGTGGTGCTGCGGCTGATTCGAGCCGGCCGCGGTCCGCACCCGGGGGCCGCGGACCGAACGATCGGCTGCGCGGACGATCGGGTTCGAGGGATGGGGGAGTTGTCTCTGCGTGTCCCGTTCGCCTCCCGCCACGCCATGGCTTCCCTACGGACCCTCTCGGGCGGGCGCATCCCGCCTGCTCTTCTGCCTCCCGTACGCCGGCGGTGCGGCGTCCGCCTACCGCGAGTGGGTGTCCTTGGCGGGACCCGACTGGGACGTCCGCCCGGTCCAGTTGCCCGGGCGGGAGACCCGGATCGCTGACCCGCCGTCGGTGGATGTCGGTGAGCTCGCGACAGCGATCGCGAACCACGTCGATCGGCCGTATGCCATCTTCGGCCACAGCATGGGCGGCCGGCTGGGCTTCGAGCTGATCCGCGAGCTCCGCCGCCGGAAAGTGCCGATGCCGCAGCTATTCTTCGTGTCCGGCGTCCGGCCCCCGGAGATGGAAATCGTCACCCGCATCTCACACCTGCCCGACGACGAGTTCTGCGCCCGGGTGGTGGCGATGGGGGGTACCCAACCGGAAGCGCTCGCCGAGCCGGAATTGCGGGAGTTGGTGCTACCGGCGCTACGAGCCGACTTCACGGCGGTCGAGTCGTATGCCTACGCCGACGAACCGCCGCTGCCGGTGCCGATCGTCGGCTTCGCCGGGGCCGATGACCCGGAGGCCAGCCCCGAGGACATGATCGGGTGGGCGGCGCACACCGGCCGCCGGTTCACCCTGCACACGCTGCCGGGAAGCCACTTCTTCCTGCACAGCGCGCGGCCGGCGGTGCAGGCGCTGATCGACGCCGAGGCCGCGGCCGTCGGCGGGCCGCCGCCGTACACCCCCATCGCCGCGGACGAGGTCGTCGTCATCGACGTACGGCTGGACGAATGGCCCGACCTGGGCGCGGCCCTCGCGGAGCTCTCCCCAACCGAGGCCGGCCGCGCCGCGGCCATTCGCCGTCCCGACCACGCGACCCGACACCTCGCACGCTGCGCCGCGCTGCGGCGGGTGCTCGAGGCGTACGGCGCCGACGTCGGCGTCACGGAATTCACCCGTGGGCCGCGCGGGAAGCCGCAGCTGCCAGCCGCCGGCCTGCGCTTCAACGCGGCCCACTCCGATGGCATCGCGCTGATCGCTCTGAGCACGGCGCACGACATCGGGATCGACGTCGAACGGCGCACGCCGATGCGCGACCTGCAGGCATTCCTGGACGGCGCGCTCGATCCGGCCGAGACCCGCGAGCTCGCCGAGCTGGATCCGGAGCGCCAGCTGGAAGCGGCACTGGCCGTGTGGACGGCGAAAGAGGCGGTGCTCAAGGCGACCGGAGACGGACTGGGCGTCGAGCCGGCGGCGTTCGGATACGCCGGGCAGCTCGGCGCCACCGTGTGGCGGCCGCGCGCCGATCCCGGCCTGGAGCGGCTGCGGGGCTGGGCCGTCCGGCACCTGCGCGTGCCGGGCGCGCTTGCCGCGGTCGCCACCCGCGAGGCGACACTCCGGCTCCGTTACCATCGGCTGCTGGCTGGCGACCTCACGACGGCGAGACTCGACGCCGACCCTCATGACTGCGACTCCCTGACCTCATGACTGCCACCACCTACCACGATCGCGGGGTCGGGGCGATGCCCGCCGGGATCGACGCGGCCGCATCGGTGCCGCTGGGCCGGACCGGCTGGCAGGTGTGGACCTCGGCACTGCTGCGAGCGGCCGGATTCCCGGTGGCGGACATCCAGGCATTCCAGGCGCCGGGGCTCGCGCTCGCCGCGGACGCGTTGCTCGCAGCCGGCCGAATCGTCTCCCCGTGGCACCCCGACACGCCCGATGACCTGCATCCCCTGCACGAGGAATTCGCCGCGGCGATCGAGCGGTCGAGCCGGCTGATCCACGACATCGCCGGACGGTCGGACTTCCGCGAGGCGGTGTGCTGGCAGAATCCCGCGCTCACCGCGACGATGCTCGACCGGCTGCTCGCCCGCGGCCCCGCCGCCCGCCGTAATGTGTCCCGGCGGAACAAGGAAAACGGGATCCTGCGCTACCTGTCGCGATACTGCGTGAAGAACGACACCATCGGGTTTTTCGGCCCGGTGTGCTGGGTGTGGTTGCAGCAGGGCCCCTTCGGTGTCCGCGCGAGCCCGGGCGACCGGCTGGTGCGCCACCGGCGGGTCTTCCTGGAGCGCTGGGCACTCGCCGTATACGTTGACACCCTCGGATCGGACCCGGCGACTCGCGCCTGGTTCCCCGCCATCGCCCAACC
>JBPCOR010000069.1:0-4367 GCA_051000035.1 Mycobacteriales bacterium
GCTTCGAGCGGGTCCTCGACGATGGTCGCCAGAGCGCCCTCCCAGCCGAGATCCTCGGCGCCGAAGGTCAGCCGCCAGCCCAGCAGCCAGCCGACGTCGGACAGCGGGCTGTGCGGGCACCGCATGAGCATCTGCGCCGGATCCAGATTCGATCCGTACGCCGCATACAGCGCCATGGCCGGTAAGCCTACTGGCGGCCGGCAGGATCGTCGTGGGGGACAATGAGACGCTGACCGCCGCCCCGCCAACAGCGCCAGCCGTAGCCCCAGGCCGCATCCCACCCCCAGCCCGGACCCCTGCCCCAGCCCGGACCCCTGCCCCTGCCCGGAGAGGAATACCGGACCGTGACTCGCATCGTCATCATCGGCGGCGGACCGGCGGGCTACGAGGCAGCGTTGGTCGCGACCCAGCTCGGCGCCGATGTCACGGTCGTCGAGCGTGACGGCCCCGGCGGGGCCTGCGTGCTGTCCGATTGCGTGCCGAGCAAGACCTTCATCGCCACCAGCGAGGCGATGACCACCTTCCGCGACGCCGGCACCCTGGGCATCCGGACCGATCGCCGGACCGGCCCGGCATCGGGAGGCGACCCACACGGCGCCCGCAACGCCGACATCGACGCCACCAACGCTGACATCGACGACTTCGATGTCGACGCACCGACGGTCTACGGCCGGGTGCGGCGCCTCGCGAGGGCGCAGTCGGACGACATCCGCCGCCGGCTCGAGCGCGAGGGCGTCGACGTGATCAGTGGTACGGCGGGGTTCGGGGCGACGCAGTCGCGACGTACGCACCGGATCGAGATCACCGCGGCCGGCAGTACCAGCGACGCCGGCATCCGCGCGGTCGACGCCGGCACCCGCGCGGTCGACGCCGACGTCGTACTCGTCGCCACCGGCGCGACGCCGCGCATCGTGGCCGGGGCGGAGCCCGACGGCGAGCGTGTCCTCACCTGGCGGCAGGTCTATGACCTGCCGGCGCTGCCCGAGCATCTCATCGTGGTCGGGTCCGGGGTGACCGGAGCGGAATTCGCCAGCGCGTATACCGAAATGGGGCTGCAGGTCACCTTCGTCTGCAGCCGCGACCGGGTGTTGCCCGGCGAGGACTCCGACGCCGCGGCCCTGCTCGAGGACGTCTTCACCTCCCGCGGAATGCGGATCCTCAAGCGGGGCAGGGCATCGCGGGTCCGGCGTACCGGTGACGGCGTCGTCGTCGACCTGGCCGACGGCAGGTCGGTGCGGGGCAGCCACGCCCTGATGGCCGTGGGTTCGGCGCCAAATACGGCCGAACTCGGGCTGGACGGAATCGGGGTGGCGGCGGATACGCGGGGTTTCCTGCCCGTGGACCGGGTGTCACGCACCGGTGTGCCGGGGGTGTATGCCGCCGGGGATTGCACCGGCGTGCTGATGCTCGCCTCCGTGGCGGCCATGCAGGGCCGGATCGCGATGTGGCACGCGCTCGGCGAGGCGGTCACGCCGTTGAAGCTCACGACCGTGTCGGCGAATGTCTTCACCCACCCGGAGATCGCCACGGTCGGTGCGCAGCAGGCGGCGGTGGAAGCCGGCCAGGTCGATGCGCGCGCGATCACGCTGCCGCTCGCGACCAATCCTCGGGCGAAGATGCAGAATGTCACCGCCGGCATGGTCAAGCTGTTCTGCCGGCCCTCGACCGGCGTCGTCGTCGGCGGTGTGGTGGTGGCGCCGAGCGCGTCGGAACTGATCCTGCCGATCACGCTCGCCGTGGAGCACAACCTGTCGGTGTCGCAGCTCGCGCACACGTTCGCTGTGTACCCCTCGATGAGCGGGTCGATCACCGAGGCGGCGCGGCAGCTGATGGAGCGCACCACCGACTGAGACCGGCGGTCCGTCGCCGCCAGCGCGTCGCCGGGGGCGCACCCGTCGCGGGGTAACGCGCGGCGGCGTCCGGAGCAGAGTCGCTGGCGCGTTACTCGTCGGTGGGTAGCTTGCCGGTCAGGTAGGCGATGTATCGGTCGGCGGAGCGTCGTACGGCGGCGTTGCCGTCCGTGGGCACCTGGCGGCCGTACCAGGCGCCGTAGATCCGGTCGAAGTCCAGCGCCGCGACCCGGTCGGCGATACAGCGGACGGCGTCGGCCGACAGCGGGATCAGGTTCGGGTAGCTGCGCATGAAGCTCACCCACCGGTTGTCGGCGACCACAGTCATCGTGTCGTCGGAGATCAGCACCCCCTTGCCGTCCTCGCCCGTGGTGTGCAGCACGGTGGAGCCGGCGAAATGACCGCCGACGCGGTGGATCGTGACGCCCGGCACCGGCTCGACGCTGTCGTCGAAGAATTCGACCCGATCCGACGGCCGCATCACCCATTCCCGGTCCGCCGTCGGCAGCAGGATCGGGGCCCCGAACGTCTCCGCCCAGTCGACCATCGCCGCGTAGTAATGCGGGTGGGAGATGCTGATCGCACTGATGCCGCCGCGCTCCCGCACCGCGTCGATGGCACCCCGGGCGAGCAGCGGGATACATCCCCACAGCACATTGCCGCCGGGGCGGGATACGAGCACTGCGCGTTGCCCGATCGCGAACGACGGCGTGATCCCGATGCCGAGGAGGCCGGGCTCCTCCGCCCGGATGTCGTGTGCATGATCACGTGCGAGGTCGGCCATCGTGGTCCACCGTTGACCGTCCGCGCCGACGTACTGGCGTTCGTCCTGGCAGATCGGGCACTGCGCGGGCGGTTCGGCCGTGTCCGGGTATTGCATGCCGCACGTCGCGCAGATCCAGGCCGCCATCTGTGGTCTCCCTCGTCGTCGCCGCGCCGCCGGTCGCCGCAGGGTAGTACGGACGCCGGTCGGGCCGATGCCACCGGCTCGCGATCGGGGCGGGCGCGGAGCTGCCACGCAGCGGCCGGCGCTGTCGGCCGATACGGTTACCGTGTCGGCATGTTCGGTTGGCGTAGGCCTCGATGAGCCGCTCCGCGGTCGGTCTGATGCGGCTGTCGGGGCAGCGGCTCGCGGGCCGGGGGTTCGACAGCCCCGCCGCCGTGGTGCGGTGGATGGCCGCGATGCAGGCCCAGGACTACGGCCAGTCGCTCTGGGCGATCGGCGTGCGGCTGCGATCCGGGTCGCTCGCGGCCGTCGAGCAGGCGATCGCCGCCGGTGAGATCCTGCGCACCTGGCCGATGCGAGGCACCATCCATTTCGTCCCGCCGGAGGACGCGGGCTGGATGGTGGGTCTGTCGCGGGACCGGATGCTGCGCTCGGCGCGCCGCCGCCTCGCCGAGCTCGACCTCGACGCCGTGACCCTGAATCGGTCGAAGGAGCTGCTGTATCAGGCATTGCGAGGTGGTCGCCGGCTCACCCGTCCGGAGCTGATGGCGCTGCTGCAGCGGTCCGGGATCAGCCCGGCCGGACAACGCGGCTACCACGTCATCTATCACGCCGCCCAGACCGGACTCATTTGCATCGGGCCACGCGCTGGCCGGCAGCAGACCTTCGTGCTGTTGGCGGAATGGGCGCCGAACGCCCGCGAGCTGGGCCGGGAGGAGGCGATCGCCACCCTCGCCGGCCGGTACGCCGCCAGCCACGGCCCCGTCACCGCGCGCGACTTCGCGTGGTGGGCCGGCCTGACGCTGACCGACGCCCGGGAGGCCCTGCGGTGCGCGGCGCCCGCACTGGTCACCGAGACCATCGACGGCGTCGACTACTGGCTGCCCGACCCGCCACCGGCGCCGGCCCGCCGGCCACACTGCGCGCTGCTGGCCGGATTCGACGAATTCCTGCTCGGCTACACCGACCGCAGCCAGGTGCTCGCCCCCGACCACAGCAACGCCGTCGTGCCGGGCAACAACGGCGTCTTCAGGCCCGGTCTCGAGGTCAACGGCGCGGTCATCGGCACCTGGCGCGGGACGACGCGCAGGACCGGCTTGGAGGTGACGCTGACGCCGATCGAGCCGCTGTCGGAATCGACCCTGATCCGGGCGCGGACGGCGGCACGGCGCTATGCGCGATTCGTCGGCGAGCGGCTCGCCGGGCTCGCCGTGGCCCCGCCGGCACGGTGAGCAGACCGGTGCATCGCCGGGTCGCGGCCGTCAGCAGCGGAGCCTGACCGTGCCACGATCCAGGGGTACGTCGGTCTCACGTTTCGGCCCGCCCCGACGTCTACCTGGGGTGAGCGTGCAACCGTTCGAACAACTGATGACCCAGCACGGCCCGACGGTCCTTCGGGTCTGCCGGGCCGTACTCGGCGCGGTCGAGGCGGAGGACGCCTGGTCGGAGACGTTCGTCGCGGCCCTGCGGGCATATCCCGAGCTGCCCGACGACGCGAACGTCGAGGCCTGGCTGGTGACGATCGCGCACCGCAAGGCGATCGACGCGCGGCGGGCGCAGGCGCGCCGGCC
>JBPCOR010000109.1:0-15219 GCA_051000035.1 Mycobacteriales bacterium
GGGTGTCCGCCAGCAGGTCGAGGAGATCATCGGGCAGGGCCAGCAGGCCCCGACCGGCCACATACCGTTCACGCCGCGCGCCAAGAAGGTGCTGGAGCTCTCGCTGCGCGAGGCCCTGCAGCTCGGCCACAACTACATCGGGACCGAGCACATCCTGCTGGGCCTCATCCGCGAGGGTGAGGGCGTCGCCGCTCAGGTGCTGGTCAAGCTCGGCGCCGACCTGAACCGGGTGCGCCAGCAGGTCATCCAGCTGCTGTCGGGATATCAGGGCAAGGAGCCGGCCGGCGCGGGCGCGTCCGGTGAGGGCGCGCCGTCGACCTCACTCGTGCTCGACCAGTTCGGTCGCAACCTCACCCAGGCCGCCCGCGAGTCCAAGCTGGACCCGGTCATCGGCCGGGAGAAGGAGATCGAGCGCCTGATGCAGGTGCTCTCCCGCCGAACGAAGAACAACCCCGTCCTGATCGGCGAGCCCGGCGTCGGCAAGACCGCCGTCGTCGAGGGCCTCGCCCAGGCGATCGTCAAGGGTGAGATCCCCGAGACGCTCAAGGACAAGCAGCTCTACACCCTCGACCTGGGCGCGTTGGTGGCCGGGTCCCGCTACCGCGGTGACTTCGAGGAGCGGCTTAAGAAGGTGCTCAAGGAGATCCGCACCCGCGGCGACATCATCCTGTTCATCGACGAGATTCACACCCTCGTCGGCGCCGGGGCGGCCGAGGGAGCAATCGATGCTGCCAGCATCCTCAAGCCGATGCTCGCCCGTGGCGAGCTGCAGACCATCGGCGCGACCACCCTCGATGAGTACCGCAAGTACCTGGAGAAGGACGCCGCGCTTGAACGCCGGTTCCAGCCGATCCAGGTCGGTGAGCCCTCGCTCGCCCACACCATCGAGATCCTCAAGGGACTGCGGGACCGCTACGAAGCGCACCACCGCGTCTCCATCACCGACGGCGCGCTGGTCGCCGCGGCGACGCTCGCCGACCGCTACATATCCGACCGGTTCCTGCCGGACAAGGCGATCGACCTGATCGACGAGGCCGGCTCGCGGATGCGGATCCGCCGGATGACCGCGCCGCCGGATCTGCGTGAATTCGACGAGCGGATCGGCGAGGTGCGCCGGGAGAAGGAGAGCGCGATCGACGCGCAGGACTTCGAGAAGGCCGCGTCGCTGCGGGACAAGGAGAAGCAGCTGCTCGCCGAGAAGGCGCAGCGGGAGAAGGAATGGAAGGCCGGCGACATGGACGTCGTCGCCGAGGTCGACGACGAGCAGATCGCCGAGATCCTCGGCACCTGGACCGGCATCCCCGTCTTCCGCCTGACCGAGGAGGAGACCTCCCGGCTGCTGCGGATGGAGGACGAGCTGCACAAGCGGATCGTCGGTCAGGAGCAGGCCATCAAGGCCGTCTCGCAGGCGATCCGGCGCACCCGTGCCGGGCTGAAGGACCCGAAGCGCCCGGGTGGTTCGTTCATCTTCGCCGGACCATCCGGTGTGGGTAAGTCCGAGCTGTCCAAGGCGCTCGCGGAGTTCCTCTTCGGCGACGAGGACGCGCTCATCCAGCTGGACATGAGCGAATTCCACGACCGTTACACCGTGTCGCGGCTGGTCGGTGCCCCTCCGGGCTACGTCGGCTACGACGAGGGCGGCCAGCTGACCGAGAAGGTGCGGCGCAAGCCGTTCTCGGTGGTGCTCTTCGATGAGATCGAGAAGGCCCACGCTGACGTCTTCAACACGCTCCTGCAGGTGCTGGAGGACGGCCGGTTGACCGACGGTCAGGGTCGGGTCGTCGACTTCAAGAACACCGTGCTGATCATGACCACCAACCTCGGCACCCGTGACATCGCCAAGTCGGTGAGCATGGGCTTCCAGCACAGCAACGACGAGTCCAGCAACTACGAGCGGATGAAGCAGCGCGTCCACGACGGGCTCAAGGAGCATTTCCGCCCGGAGTTCCTGAACCGCATCGACGACACCGTCGTCTTCCACCAGCTGACCGAGGAGGAGATTCTGGAGATCGTCGACCACATGCTGGCCCGGGTCGACGTCCAGCTCCGGAACAAGGACATGGGTCTGGAGCTCACGCAGGCGGCGAAGTCGCTGCTCGGCAAGCGCGGCTTCGACCCGGTGCTCGGCGCCAGGCCGCTGCGCCGGACCATCCAGCGCGAGATCGAGGACCAGCTCTCGGAGAAGATCCTCTACGGCGAGTTGTCGGCGGGTCAGATCGTGCTGGTCGACGTCGACGGAGACGGGGACGACGCGAAGTTCACCTTCCGTGGTGAGGCCAAACCCTCGCCGGTGCCCGACGCGCCGCCGGTAGAGGTTGGTTACGGCGGCGGCGATCTATCCGTCGACTGACGGCGGGCACTACCTCGAGAGGGGGCATCGCCTCCGGGCGGTGCCCCCTTCGCCGTTGCCGCCGGTCACACCGCACCACCCGGGCACGACAACACGCGCCACACAGCCCGAGAACGCGCTGCGCAGGGCCTTACCAGTCCTGCCGCACGACACGCCGATCGGCGGGCGGCGTGTCGTGACTCGCAACTGGTAAAGGCGCTGCGCCGTGCTCGGCTGCCCAGGTGACGTCGCGCCGGGCCCGCGCGGGCGCGGGCCTATCCGTACCCGCAGCCGTCGCTGTCGCCAGTCCGAGCGTCGCGCGGTCGGGCCACAGACCTGCCCGTTTATGCCCGAATGACAGCGTGGCACTGACCGCGCTGGGAGGCGTTACGGCCGATCGGCATCCTGCAAAACAACCTTCCATGCCCCTTGTCACATCGGCCCCGGAGCCCTACAGTCCTGCTGGACGGCAAGCCGGGCACAATCGGGCTGGTTCGGGCAGAGACGCAGATCGCGAGCAGTGCAGTGACGGGAGCCAATGGAGGTTCGGGTGTACGGCGTGGAGCGGCGGCAGTGGATCCTCGATCGCGCCCGCGCCGACGGCCGGGTCGACGTCGGCGAGGTGTCCCACCGCCTCGGTGTCGCGTCCGAGACGGTCCGCCGTGACCTGTCGGCGCTGGACCGCCACGGCCTGGTGCACCGGGTGCACGGGGGAGCGGTGCCGATCGACCGGCTGGGATATGAGAGCCAGCTGACCCTTCGGGCCGCGCGCCGGCAGAGCGAGAAGCAGCGGATAGCCGCCGCGGCGCTGGCGCACCTGCCCGGTCTGGAATCGGTGTACCTCGACGAGGGCTCCTCCGTGCAGTTGCTCGCCGAGATGCTGCATCCCGAGCGGCCGCTGACGGTCGTGACCAGCTCCGTCGTCCTGGCCGCCGTGCTGGCACCGCGCCCGCAGATCACCGTGCTGGTCCTCGGCGGTCGCGTGCGCGGTCTCACCCTGGCCACGGTCGAGCAATGGGCCGTCGAAATGCTCGGCGACCTGGTCCTCGACGCTGCGGTCCTGGGCACCAACGGCCTGTCGGCCGAGCACGGCTGCACCTGTCCCGACGCCGCCGTCGCCGCGGTGAAGTCCGCGGCGCTGCGGGCGAGCCGGTCGAGCATCCTGCTCGCCGACCACACGAAATTCGGTGCCGACTCGTTCTGCGCCTTCGCGCGGTGGCGCGACATCGACACCGTCATCACCGACCGGGGCGCCGCTCCCGATCAGATCCAGTCCCTGCGCGCGCTCGGCTGCGAGGTCGAGGTCGTATGAGGTCGCCTACGAGGCCGCCATGTCGTCATGGGCGGCACCCGGCCACCGGCCGGTTGAGTCGCACACAACACCAAACGCCAGTTCCGCTCGTCGGTCGGAACTGCCCCGATGCAAGGAGGAGACCGTGGTTCGAGTAAGAACGGCGCGGGCGGCTGCCGCGCTCGCCGCCAGCGTGATGACGGCCGGCCTGGTCGCCGGCTGCTCGGGAGCGGGCGGTGGTGGCGGCTCGTCGAGCAGTCACAGCATCAATGTGCTGATGGTCAACAACCCGCAGATGGAGGACATCCAGAAGCTCACCGCCGCCAACTTCACCAAGCAGACGGGCATCAAGGTGAATTACACGGTGCTGCCCGAGAACGACCTGCGCGACAAGGCGAGCCAGGAATTCTCCAACCAGGCCGGGCAGTACGACGTGGCCACGATCAGCAACGACGAGGTGCCGTTCTACGCCAAGAACGGCTGGCTCACGCCGCTGGACTCCTACGTCTCGAAGGACAAGTCCTTCGATCAGGCCGACATCCTCAAGCCGATGACCGAGTCCCTCACCTCCGGCGGCAAGCTCTACGGCGAGCCGTTCTACGGCGAGTCGTCGTTCCTGATGTACCGCAAGGACGTCTTCAAGGCCAAGGGCCTCACCATGCCGGCCCGCCCGACCTGGCAGCAGGTCGCGGGTTTCGCGGCCAAGCTCGACGGCGCGCGGCCGGGGATGAAGGGCATCTGCCTTCGCGGCCAGCCCGGCTGGGGTGAGGTGTTCGCACCGCTGACGACGGTGGTCAACACGTTCGGCGGCACCTGGTTCACCAAGAGCTGGCAGCCGCAGCTGACCTCACCGGCCTTCGAGCAGGCGACGTCGTTCTACGTCAACCTGGTCCGCCAGCACGGCGAGGCCGGCGCCGCCCAGGCCGGCTTCACCGAGTGCCTCAACGCCATGAGCCAGGGCAAGGTCGCGATGTGGTACGACGCCACCTCGGCGGCGGGCAGCCTGGAGGACCCGAGTCAGTCCAAGGCCGCGGGCAAGATCGGCTACGTTCCCGCACCGGTGAACAAGACCAAGAACTCGGGCTGGCTCTACACCTGGGCATGGGGTGTGGAGAAGGCGAGCAAGCACGCCGACGACGACTGGAAGTTCATCTCCTGGGCGTCGAGCAAGTCCTACGAGGACCTGGTGGGCAAGAAGCTCGGCTGGGCCCGTGTGCCGGCCGGCAAGCGGATGTCGACCTATGCGAACCCGAGCTACCAGAAGGCCGCTGCCGCGTTCTACCGGCCGACCGAGCAGGCGATCGAGACGGCGAACCCGCAGAGCCCGGGCGTGCAGCCCCGGCCGACCATCGGGATCCAGTTCGTCGACATCCCGGAATTCACCGACCTCGGCACCCGGGTCTCGCAGGGCATCAGCTCCGCGATCGCCGGCAAGACCAGCGTGCGGTCGGCGTTGAGCCAGGGGCAGAAGCTTGCCGAGCAGGTGGCCAAGAAGTATCAGTGACCGAATGCCGGTCGGGGTCGGATCGCGGGAGAGGGATATGACTGCAGTCGACAGTACGGCGGCGACCCGGGCACCGGCGGCGCGTCCGGTGCCACCGGGCAGCGGGATGTCCCGGGCCGCGGCGTGGGCCAGACGCGCCCCGCTGCTGCCCGCCCTGGTGTTCCTGGTCGTGGTGACCCAGCTGCCGTTCGTGGCGACGCTGGTCATCTCCTTCTTCGACTGGAACTCCCTCGATCCGACCTCCCGGCATTTCACCGGGATCTCCAACTACACCAAGGTTTTCAGCGACCCCCAGCTGCGCTCGGCCGTGCTCACGACCGTCGAACTGACCGTCGGCGTGGTCCTGGTCTCACTCGTCCTCGGCCTGGGTTTGGCGCTGCTGCTGGACCGGCGCTTCCGCGGCCGTGGCATCGTCCGGACCCTGCTCATAGCGCCGTTCCTCGTGGTCCCGGTCGCCGCCGCGCTGTTGTGGAAGGACGCGCTCTACAACCCCAACTACGGCCTGTTCAACGGCGTCCTGCACTGGATCTGGGGGCTCTTCGGCAGCCAGAATCCACCCCAGCCGGACTGGATCTCCAGCCTGCCCAAGACCGCCGTCGGGGCGTCGCTGGTGTGGCAGTGGACGCCGTTCATGATGCTGATCCTGCTCGCGGGCCTGCAGAGCAAACCGGGCGAGCCGGCCGAGGCGATCCGGGTGGACGGCGCAAACGCGTGGCAGACCTTCCGGTTTCTCACCCTGCCGCACCTGCGGCCCTACCTCGAACTCGGCCTGTTGCTCGGCTCGATCTACATCGTGCAGAACTTCGACGCCGTCTTCACCATCACCTCCGGCGGTCTCGGCACGGCTAACCTTCCCTACGCCGTGTACGAGACGTTCTACCAGGGCCACGAGTACGGCCAGGCGTCCGCGGCGGGCGTCCTGATCGTGATCGCGTCCATCGTGATCGCGACCTTCGCGCTGCGCGTGGTGTCGTCGCTGCTGCGTGAGGAGACCCGCTGAGTGCAGGCACGGCCACGGGCACGGCACGCACCGTCGTGACGGCCGGCACCCGCACCGCCCGGCAGGGTTCCCGGCGGCGCCGGCGCGGCGGTGGGCTGCTCAGCCTGCTCGCCTGGGTCGTCGCGGTCATCTTCTTCATGCCGGTGGCCTGGATGGTGCTCACGTCCTTTCACACCGAGGCCGACGCGGCGACCAATCCGCCGTCGGTCGCCGCGCACCTGACTCTGGCCGGTTACCGCGAATTCTTCGGTGCCGGTGGCGGGCAGAGCCCGGCGGCCGCGCTGATCAACTCCGCGACCGCGAGCATCGGCTCGACGATCATCGTGCTGCTGCTGTCGATTCCGGCGGCGTACGCCCTGGCGATCAAACCCGTCCGCAAGTGGACCGACGTGATGTTCTTCTTCCTGACGACCAAGATGCTGCCGGTCGTCGCGGGGCTGCTGCCGATCTACCTGTTCGCCAAGTACGTCGGCCTGCTCGACAACATCTGGCTGCTCGTGCTCCTCTACACCTCGATGAACCTGCCGATCGCGGTGTGGATGATGCGCTCGTTCCTCGCCGAGGTGCCGGTCCCGATCCTGGAGTCGGCGCAGCTCGACGGCGCCGGGCTGCTCACCAGCCTGCGCCGCATCGTCGCACCGATCGCCGCACCCGGGATCGCCGCGACCGCGCTGATCTGCTTCATCTTCAGCTGGAATGAGCTGCTGCTCGCCCGGACCCTGACCGCCGTCGTGGCGGACACATCGCCGGTCTTCCTCACCGGATTCGTCACCAGCGAGGGACTTTTCCTGGCCCAGGTGTGCGCCGCGGCGACGGTGATCTCGCTGCCGGTGCTGATCGCTGGATTTGCAGCGCAGGACAAGCTCGTGCAGGGACTGTCCCTCGGCGCGGTCAAGTGAGCCGTCCGGTCGCGCGGCCCGAGCCGCCCGGTCCCGACCTCGCGGCCGGGACGGCGCCGGTGTCCGTGCTGCACGGCCCGCACGACGTACGCATCGAGCAGCGCGCGGTCCCGGTGCCGGCGCCGGACGAGGTGCTCGTCGAGGTCAGGGCCGTCGGCGTGTGTGGCTCGGACGTGCATTACTACGAGCACGGCCGGATCGGCGATCACGTCGTGCGCCGGCCGCTGGTGCTCGGCCACGAGGCAGCCGGCATCGTCGTCTCCTGCGGGTCGGCTGCCCACCGGCACCCGCCGGGCACCCGGGTCGCCGTCGAGCCGGGCATCCCGTGCCGCCGGTGCCGGGCCTGCCGGACCGGGCACTACAACCTCTGCCCGGACGTGCGGTTCTTCGGTACGCCACCGGTCGACGGCGCATTCGCGCGCTACGTCACGGTTCCCGAGGACTTCGCGCATCCAATCCCGGACGGGATCTCCGACGATGCGGGGGCGCTGCTCGAGCCGCTGTCCGTCGCGGTCTGGGCGAGCCGGCGGGCCGCGATCGGCGTCGGGGACCGGGTGCTCGTCACCGGCGCCGGGCCGGTCGGCCTCCTCGTGTGCCAGGTCGCCAGGGCGGCCGGCGCGGTCGAGGTGGTCGTCTCCGACGTCGCGCCGGCCCGGCTCGATCTCGCGTCGAGGATCGGCGCCACCGCGACCGTTGACGTCCGGGCGGCGCCCGCGCCGGCCTTCCCGGCGGTAGACGTGCTAGTCGAGTGCTCCGGGTCCGAGTAGGCGGTCGCCGACGGGCTCGGTGCCGTCCGACCGGGCGGTCGGGCGGTGCTGGTCGGGATGGGCCCCGAGCCGGTGCTCGCCGTACCGATCCACCTGGTCCAGAATCGCGAGATCACGCTCACCGGCACATTCCGTTACGCCAACACCTACCCGATCGCCATCGCCCTGGCCGCCTCGGGCGCCGTCGACCTCGACGTGCTCGTCACGGGGCATTTCGGACTCGACGAGGTCGAAGCCGCCCTGACGGCCGGCCGCCGCGACCCGGCGGCGGTCAAATCCGTCGTGCAACCCGCCAGAACCCACGTTTGAGGGTTCATCGTCTGAAGGAGTAGCCGTGCGCGCCGCGATCATCGATCAACCGGGGCAGGTCCGCGTCGGGGACGTGCCCGAACCGGTGCCCGGCGAGGGGGGGATCGTCGTCCGGGTCGGTGCCTGCGGGATCTGCGGGACGGACCAGCACATCGCCGCCGGGGAGTTCCCGCCCACGCCGTACCCGATCGTTCCCGGGCACGAATTCGCCGGGGAGGTCGTCGAGGTCGGCCCTGGCGTCAGCACCGGCGTCTCGGCCGGTGACCGCGTGGCGGTCGACCCGTCGCTGTTCTGCGGCCACTGCGGGCCGTGCCGCGCCGGGCACGGCAACCTGTGCGCCAACTGGAACGCGACCGGCGACACCGTCGACGGGGCGTTCGCCGAGTACGTCGCCGTGCCAGCGGCCAACGCCTACCCGCTGCCCGATTCGCTGTCCTACCGGCAGGGTGCACTCGTCGAGCCGTTGTCGTGCGCGGTGCACGGGCTTCGGCGGATCGGTGACGTGCTCGGCCGATCGGTGCTGGTGGTGGGCGCCGGCACGATGGGCCTGCTGCTGCAGCAGCTGCTGCGCCGCGCCGGTGCCGCCCGGGTGGTCGTCGTGGACCGGAACGAGGCCCGGCTGCCGCTCGCGAGCAAGCTCGGTGCGCACGCCGTCTCGACCGATGTGGCGCACCTCGCCGGGGAGCGCTTCGAGGTGTCCATCGACGTCACCGGCTCGGCGCCGGCGATCGAGGCGGCGTTCGAGGCCCTCGAGCGCGGCGGCCGGCTGCTCATCTTCGGTGTGGCCGCCGAATCCGCGCGGGTCGCGCTGTCGCCGTTCCGGATCTACAACGACGAGATCACCGTCGTCGGCTCGATGGCCGTCCTGAACAGCTACGGCGCCGCGCTGGACCTGATGAGCGCGGGCGGGATCGACACCGAGTCGATCCTCACCCACGCGCTGCCGCTGGAGCAGTTCCCGGACGCACTGGAGCTGATGCTGGCCGGCGAGGGCGTGAAGGTCCAGGTGCTGCCGACCGGCTCGGAGCACAGGTAGCACACATGCGTGCGGTCTTCCTGCCCGGCGGGCGCCGGGTCGACCTGCGCGAGGTGCCCGATCCGCGTCCCGGGACCGGGCAGGTCATCCTTGCCATGCGGGCGTCGACGATCTGCGGCAGCGACCTGCGGGCGATCTATCGGGAGCATCTGGGCGAGGGGCCGGAGGCCTACCAAGACGTCGTCGCCGGCCACGAGCCGTGCGGCGAGGTGCTCGAGGTGGGGCCCGGTTGCATCCGGACCGGTGCGGGCGATCGGGTCGTCGTCTATCACATCAGCGGCTGCGGCCTGTGTGAGGAGTGCCGACGCGGGTACCGGATCGGTTGCCTGTCCCCGGCTCGCCGGGCCTACGGCTGGCAGCGCGACGGCGGCCACGCCGACCTGCTGCTCGCCGACGAGGCCGACCTGCTGCCACTGCCCGACTCACTGTCCTTTGTGGACGGCGCGTGCGTGGCGTGCGGTTTCGGTACGGCGTACGAGGCGCTGGCGCGGGCCGGCGTCTCCGGCCGGGACACGGTGCTGGTCACCGGCCTCGGCCCGGTCGGCCTGGCCACCGGGCTGCTGGCACGGGCGATGGGCGCCCCGCTCGTCGTCGGGATCGATCCCAGCGCCGAGCGCCGGACGCTCGCCGAGACGCTGTCGGCCGTGCACCTCGCCGCCGTGGACGAGGGCCCGCTGCGGGACGCGACCGGCGGGCAGGGAGCAGAGGTCGCCGTCGACTGCTCGGGGTCCGGCGCCGGTCAGGCGACGGCTGTCCGTGGCACCCGCCGGTGGGGCCGCTGTGTCCTGGTCGGCGAGGGTGGCCGGCTTACCCTCGACGTGAGCCCGGACCTGATCCACCGGCAGGTCTCGCTCCACGGGTCGTGGGTGACAAGCACCGGGCGGATGGCCGAGCTGCTCGACCGGCTGGTCCGCTGGGAGCTGCATCCCGATGTCGTGGTCAGCGACCGCTTCGAGCTCCCCGCCGCCGACGGGGCGTACCGGCTCGCCGACGAGGGCCGGTCGGGCAAGGTCGCGCTGGTGATGCCCGCCGGCTCGTGACGGTCCGGTGGATGCGCAAGGATGGTCCGGTGAGCATCGCGATTCGCTCCGTCGTACGCCGGTGAGCGCGCCCAGCAGATCACTCGTCGCGGGCGTCGACAGCTCCACCACGGCCACCAAGATCGTCGTGCGCGATGCCCGCACCGGCGAGCTGGTCCGCGAGGGCAGGGCGGAGCACCCACCCGGTAGCGAGGTGCCCCCCGACGCGTGGTGGGACGCGTATCAGCAGGCCGCGGCCGGCGGGTTGCTCGACGGCGTTTCGGCCATCTCCATCGCGGCGCAGCAGCACGGCATGGTCGCGCTCGACGCCGCGGGAGCGGTCGTGCGGCCCGCCCTGCTGTGGAACGACACCCGGTCAGCCGGCGCCGCCGCCGATCTGGTGGCCGAGCTCGGCGGCGCGAAGGCGTGGGCCGACGCGGTCGGCCTGGTGCCGGTAGCGAGCTTCACGGTTACCAAGCTGCGCTGGCTGGCCGAGCACGAGCCCGAGCATGCGGCGCGGGTCGAGCGGGTGCTGCTCCCGCACGACTGGCTGGGCTGGCGGCTGCTGGGCAGCGCCGGCGAGCCGGTGACCGACCGCGGTGACGCGTCCGGGACTGGATACTGGTCGCCGCGCACCGGCCGCTACCGCGAGGACCTGCTCCGGCTGGCCCTCGGCCGGGTCATCGCGGTGCCGCGGGTCTGCAGTCCCGCCGAGCCGGCCGGCCGGACCCGGGACGGCGTCCTGGTGGCGCCGGGAACGGGTGACAACATGGCGGCCGCGCTGGGGTGTTTCGTCGGCCCGGGCGACGTCGTCGTCTCCATCGGCACCAGCGGAACGGTCTTCGGCGTCGCGGAGCGCCCGACCGCCGACGCGACCGGTCTGGTCGCCGGGTTCGCCGACGCGACCGGGCGGTTCCTGCCGCTGGTATGCACGCTCAACGCCGCGCGGGTGCTGCGCGCCGCGGCGACCCTGCTCGGGGCCGACCTGAGGGGGCTGGACGATCTCGCGCTCGCCGCCGCGCCGGGAGCCGGCGGCGTGGTGCTGCTGCCCTACCTCGAGGGGGAGCGGACGCCCAATCGGCCCGACGCGCGGGGCCTGCTCGCCGGCCTGACCCCCACGAACATGACCCCCCCGAACCTGGCCCGGGCCGCCGTGGAGGGGCTGCTGTGCGGGCTCGCCGACGGACTGGACGCGCTGCGCCGCAACGGCGTACCGGTGCAGCGGGTCGTACTGGTGGGCGGCGGATCCCGGTCGCGGGCGGTGCAACAGATCGCCCCCGGGGTGCTCGGCGCGCCGGTCGCGATCCTGCCGCCCGGCGAGTACGTCGCCGACGGGGCGGCCCGGCAGGCCGCGTGGGTGGCGAGTGGTGCCGACGAGCCGCCGCTGTGGTCCTTCACCGGAGCCGGCGAGCCGGTCGAGGCCGACCCCGCCGACGCCGTGCGCGAGCAGTACGCCGCCGTACGCGACGCGACCGGCTGACCGGGTCAGCCGACGCGCTGGTGCTGGTAACACCAGCGCCAGCTCTCACCCGGCTCGGCCGACCCCATGACGCGGTGACCGGTGTCCCGGAAATGCCGATCGGCGTGCCGGAGAGCCGAGGAGTCGCAGCAGCCGACCTGCCCGCAGGTCAGGCAGACCCGCAGGTGCACCCAGTCCGTGCGGCCGGCCTCGACGCAGCCTGGACATTCGTGCGGATCGGCTGTCGGCACCTGCAGCGCGGCGGCCGTCAGGTCCGCGCACCGCGGGGCTGACTCCGGCGGAAGCACCTCCTGATGCCCGGCGTCGGTGGTGGCCTCGTCGGCGACCCCGCTGAGCAGCGATTCCTCCAGGTCCAGGCGGCGCTGGATCTTGCGCAGTACCACGTCGTCCAGCTCGCCGGAGTCGCGGAGCCGGACGAACACCGATCGCTCGGCCGCAACGAGCTCGCGGCGTAACCGGGCGAAGACCTGAGTCGGGGCCTCGCCCGCGCTGTCGTCGCCGAGCCGCTCCCACGCGGTATAGGACCGGAACTCGATCTGCTGACGGAGCCGGGCGACTACCGCATCCGGCAGGCTTGCGTCATCGGCGAGCAGCTCGTCGAGCCGCTCCGCCGCCGCCCGGCTCGCCTGCTCCTGCGCGTGCGCGATCTGCAGGGCGTCCTGCCGCGGGTCCGGTGGTGACACGCCGACCCTGCGGATCAGCCACGGCAGGCTGAGGCCCTGCAGGCCGAGGGTGCCGACGATCACGACAACGGTGACCAGCAGCATCAGGTCCCGGGACGGGAAGTCCAGCGGCAGCGACTGCGCGGCGGCGAGGGAGACGACGCCGCGCATCCCGGCCCAGGAGATGACGGCGAGCGGCGGCGCGGACGGCTTGTCCCGGTCCGACCACGGTACGACGCCGGCGCCGTAACTCGACCCGAAGATCCACAGTGGACGGATCACGAGCACGATGCCGAGAACGACTGCACACAGGGCGATCAGGGTCGCGATGGAGGCGCCGATGCCGGTGACGATATTGGGCAGCTGCAGGCCGATCAGCGCGAAGACGGCGCCCTCGAGCAGGAACTGCACGGTGGACCACAAAGCGCTCTCGGTGATCCGGGTCGCCGGGTCGAGGTCTGATGGCGCTCGATGGGCCAGCATCAGGCCGACCACGACCACGCAGATCACACCGGAGGTGCGCGCCTGCTCACCGACCAGGTAGACGCCGAACGGCGTGATGAGGGACAGCGCCGTACCGGCGATGGCGGGGACATGGTGCCGGCGCAACCAGCCCAGCCCCAGGCCGATGACGACCCCGATTCCGGTGCCGCCGACGCTGGCCAGCGCGAAGTCACCGACGGCGTGCAGGGGCGACACCGCGCCGGCGGTTGCGGCGGTCACGGCCACCCGCAGCAGCACCAGGGCGGTCGCTTCGTTGAAGAGGCTCCCCCCCCCCCGGATGGCCACCAGTTGCCGCGGGATGCCGCTGCGGCGGGCGATCGCGGTCGCCGCGACCGCGTCCGGCGGCCCGACGACGGCGCCGAGGGCGAGCGCGGCAGCGAAGCCGGCACCGGGCAGGAACGGCGCTGCCGCAGCGCCGACGGCTGCCGCCGTCACCACGACCAGCCCGACCGCGAGCAGGCCGATGGAGCGCCGGTTGCCGCGGATCGCGATCAGCGACGAGTCCAGCGCGGCGGCGAACAGCAGCGGCGGCAGCAGGACGTAGAGCACCAGCCTGGGCGCCACCTGTAGTTCCGGTACGCCGGGGATCAGGGCCACCAGCACGCCGCCGATGACCAGCAGGCTCGGCGACGGGATCGGCAGGACGCGAGCTGGCAACCCGATCGCCACCACACCGACGCCGAGCAGCACGATGACGAGGAGGGCGTGCACGCGGCCTATCCTGCCGTGTCCGTGCTAGTGCGGCCCGTCCTGTGTTATCCCGGCCGGGAGGGCGTAACGACCGCCGGATAGTGGGTCGAGCAGCCCGTCGACGACCAGCCCGTCGAGCGCGCGCTCCCGCTGCACCGGATCGGCCCACACGATGTCCAGCGCGGCCTTCGACACCGGCGCGTCGATGCCCCGCAGGACGTCGAGCAGCAGCCCGCGGACCTGCCGATCGGTGCCGGCGAAGCGCTGCGGCCGCCGGACCGGCCCGTCGTACGCCGGTGATCCGGCGGCCAGCCAGGCGCACCGGTCGCGCAGCGGGCACGCCGGGCAGCGCGGTGCCGCCGACGCACATACCACCGCGCCGATCTCCATGAACGCGACCGACGCGTGGGCCGCGCGATCAGGCTCCGCCGGCAGCAACTCCAGCGCGTCGTCGAGATCCCGGGCGGTCGTCGAGGCTCCCGGCAGCGCGGTGCCGTGCACGGCGCGGGCGAGCACCCGCCGGACGTTCGTGTCCACCACCGGGACCCGCTGCCCGAACGCGAACGCAGCGACGGCCCGCGCCGTGTAGGCACCGACGCCGGGCAATGCCAGCAGGGCCTCGAGATCGTCGGGGACCATGCCGTCGTGGCGGTCCCGGATCGCGACCGCCGCCTCGCGCAATCGCAGCGCCCGCCGGGGATAGCCGAGCTTGCCCCACATCCGCACCGTCTCGCCCGGCGCGTCCGCGGCGAGGCTCGACGGCGTGGGCCAGCGGGCGAGCCACCCGTCGTAGGCCGGGATTACCCGGGCGACCGGCGTCTGTTGCAGCATGATCTCGCTGACCAGCACCGCCCAGGGGCTGGTGCCGCCGCGCCGCCACGGCAGGTCGCGGGCGTGCGCGTCATACCAGCGGATCGCCGTCGCAGCGAGCCGGTCGGCGTCGTCCGGCGCAATGCGCATGGGCCCGCCGCTCGCCGACTGTGCACATACGCCCCGGTCTCGGCCCGCGAACACGTGCGCTTCCGCACAGTCACCGACGGCATCGCCGCTTGCCCGGCCGTCGCCGGGGCCATCGGCATCGGTCACCCGAGGATGGTCGCACGGGGACGGTCGCACGGGGACGGTCGCATGGGGATGGTCGCACGGGGATGGTGACCTGAGCCGGCGTGGCCGCGCCGGTCCCGGGCGACCGCGAGCGCGTCCGCCTCCCGACTGTGCACATACGCACCGGTCTCGGCCCGCGAACACGTGCGTCTCCGCACAGTCACCGACGGCATCGCCGGTTGCCCGGCGACCGGGGTGACCGCGCGTTGATCCCCGGGTGGCTGGCCCGGTCGGGTTACCGTCGGGTCCGTGCTGCATCCGGTCGGGCAGGAACGCTCGGGCATCTACTGGCGACGCCGGCTGATACTCCTCGTCCTTGTCCTCGTTGTCGTCGTCGCGGTGATCGCGGCGGTGCTCCTCGGTGGTCGATCGCATCGCCCGGGTGCGGTTAGTGCGCCCGGGTCGGCCAGCAGCTCGGCGCTGGCCCCGGCCGGCTCGACAGCATCTCCGACACCGCCCCCGGCCTCAGCTTCTGCAGGTCGGAACGGTCGCTCGGGTAGCAGTCGTTGCTGCCCCAGATCCGTTTCGACCCGTCGAACGCGACCACCTCCTGGTTGCGGGGCCCGAAGTCACCCGTGCACGAGACGGCCGAGATGTTGCTCACCGTCAGCCGGATCACCGGCAG
>JBPCOR010000113.1:0-4656 GCA_051000035.1 Mycobacteriales bacterium
CACTTCCGCCTCGGCCGGCCGGCTGCCGCGCGATTTCTGGCTGTATTTCACCGGTCAGGCAGCGTCGACCCTCGGGTCGTCCTTCACCCAGTTCGCGCTACCGCTGCTGATCTTCGCCCTGACCGGATCGGCGGCGAATCTGGGCGCCGCGATGGCCACCTCCTTCGCCCCCTATCTGCTCTTCGGCCTGGTGATCGGCGCCGTCAGCGACCGGCTGGACCGCAAGCGGATGATGATCGGCACCGACCTCGTGCGGGCCGCCCTGATCGCGCTCATCCCGGCGCTGTCGGTCGCCGGGGTGCTGCACGTCGGCTGGATCTACGCCGTCGCCTTCCTGCAGTCGACCGCGCGGATCTTCTTCGATGCCGGGGAATTCGCGGCGATCCCCAGCCTGGTCGCCAAGGATCGGCTGGTCACCGCCAACGGCCGCATCCAGGCGAGCTTCTCCGCGGCGGGCATCGTCGGGCCGGTGCTCGCCGGTGTGCTCGTGAGCGTCGCGCCGATCGCCGACGTGCTGCTGGTCGATGCCGCGACGTTCGCGCTGTCGGCCGGCTCGCTGGCCCTCATCCGGCGCAGCTTCAACGAGGTCCCGGCCGCGCAGCATCCCGGCGCGGGTCAGCGCGGTCGCGCGCTGCTGCGCGCGCTGCGGGCCGAGATCGGCGAGGGCCTGCGATACGTGTGGGGCCATCCGGTGCTGCGCACCATCTCGATCATGATGGCGATCGTCAACCTGTTCAGCTCCACCGCCTTCGCCCAGCTCGTCTTCTACGCCAAGCGCCACCTGGCCGCGAGTAACGGCGAGCTGGGCTACCTGTATGCCGCCGGCGGGGTCGGCGTCGTGCTGATCTCGCTGCTCGCCGGACCGCTGCGCAGGCGGTTCCGGTTCAGCACGGTCGCGCTGACCGCGCTCGTCCTCGACGGCCTCGCGGTCATCGGCATGGGCCTGACATCCACGTACGCGATCGCCATCGTGCTGTGGGCGATCAACAACGGCGTCGGCGTGCTGTTCAACATCAACACCCAGAGCCTGCGGCAGGAGATCGTGCCGAATCGCCTGCTGGGCAGGGTGATGAGCCTCGCCGGTGTCCTCGCGTGGTCGGCCATCCCGGTCGGATCGTTGATCGGCGGCTTCGCGGTCGCGAGGTACGGCGTGGGGGCCGTCTTCGTCGTGATCGGCGTGGTCAGCGTCGTCGTGGCCGTGGGCTTCCGCTGGTCACCGCTCGGGTCCGCGCAGCGCTACCTCCCGGGCGGTGATCGCGAGGTTCGCGACGAACGGGCCGCGCCGGTGGCGCCTTGAGGCCTCGCCCGCTCGCCGGCCCGGCGTCGCGCGGACGGACGGCCGCACAGGCGGGTCCGGACGCGCTCAGATGACGGCCGGCGGACCGGCACCGGCGGCGATCATCGGCCGGCCCGCTGCCTGCCAGGCTTGCATTCCACCGACGACGTTGCGGGCCTCGATGCCATTGCCCACCAGGTACGCCGTGACCTGGGCAGACCGGCCACCGGACCGGCACACGACCGCGACCGGCTGCCCGGCCTCGATCTCACCGAGGCGCGCGGTGACCTCACCCATCGGGATGTGTACGGCCCCGTCGATGTGACCGGCCGCCCATTCATCGTCCTCGCGGACGTCGAGAACCGCCGCCGCCGGATCCACGTCGGTCACCGCGACGCCCGGCAGTTCACCGCTGCTCATGGGGATGGCTCACCGCCTCTCATCGATCGCCGGTCGACAGCCGGATCGACCGCCCGGCACAACCGCGCCGAACATCGGCCAGTCAACCAGATGCCCGAGCACGGGGAGCCTGTGGACAAGCCGGGCGAAATACGCCGAACCCTCCTACTGTCGACCGAGCACATCCATCGACAGACCGGGGAGACCATGACCGCACCCATCGAGGTCACGCCCGACGCGGTCGCGGCATACGGGCTCCGAGTGGCCGGTGAGGTCGCCTCGGTGCGGTCCGCGCAGCAGGAGGTCGCCGGCATCTCGAGTCTGTCCGGGACGACGCCGGCCGGCCCGGCGCTCGCGCAGTTCAGGGTCACCTGGTCGCGGGCGTTGCGGATCCTGCAGAGCGACGTCGACGGCGTGGCACGCGCCGTCTCCCAGGCCGCGGTCCGGTGGCGGGAGCAGGACCGCACGATCACCCGCGCGGCTATCGGCACCGGTCGAGTAGCGGACTGAGGGGGCGGCCGTGACCGCACCGGCGAGCGCGTTTCCCTACCCCGCCGACGATCCGGAGTCGGTCCGGGCGATCTCGCGCCTCATCGGTGCGGCGTCCACGGAGCTGGACGGCGTCCACAGCGATCTCGCCCGGGAGTGCGGCGCCATCCAACCGAGCTGGCGAAGCGCCGACGGCGACGCGGCCCTGGCCGAGGTCGGCCATCTCGTCCGGGTCGCGCGCACCGGATCCGCCGGTCTGCAGGGTGCGGCGGCGGCCTTGCAGCGCTACGCCGGAGCGATCGACGACGCACGTGCGTCGATCGACGGCCTGCGCGGGGCCTACGGGCAGGCGGTCGCCGAACGCGACGCGAGCCTGCGGCGCATCGACGCCGCCTCTCCGCATCAGGGCCCGACCCGCCGGGCCGACTACGCCCGCGCCGTGCGGGGCGCCGAGACGCATTGCGCCGGCACCACGGCCGGTCTCACCAGCCGGGCCAGCGGCGTGCATGCCGGCGTCGCGGGTGCTGCCCGGGTTGCCGCCCGGGCGCTGCAGGATGCCGGGCACGATCTCGGGATCACCGCCCGCACCGGGACCGGCCCGGATGCGGTCATCCTGGTCATGGCTGAGCAACTGCCCCGGTGGGGTGGGCCCGTGGTGGCGGCCCGGTCCGCCTCGGCCGCCGGCATCGTGACGAAGGCGTTACAGAGCGGGCAGGTCGTCCCGGACGAGCTCGCGGCCGCGCTGCGGCCATACCGGATGTGGTTCGCCGACCCGGCATTCGCCGCGGCGTTGCTGACGGACCTCGGCCCGGCAGCCGTCCGCGATCTTCTCGTCAGCATCCGCCCGGACCGCCGACAGCACCTGCCGCCGCCGACCGTGGCCGAGAACGCCGACAGCATGGGCATCTACCAGCTGCTGGGGACCGGGCTCGGGGCGGCGAGCCGCCGTCCGGGCGGACTCCCGCAAGCCTGGCTGGCCGGGCTCATGCACGGTCTCGGCGATGCCGCTGACGGCCGGCACCCCGCGGCGATGGACGTCCTGACCGGTCTCGGACTCGCCCTGCGCTACGGCCGGTACGGCCCGGCGGTCCCAGCCCTGGTCGACCCGATCCTGCGGCAGATCGGTCACACCGGAGGTGGGGATGACCCCGCCATCGGGGCGGCGCGCGCCCTGTCGACGAATCGACCCGCTGCGCTGCGCGAGGTGGCCGACCCCGACCTCGTCGACCGACTCGTCCGGCACGACTGGTACGACGGCGGCGAGGGAGTCGCGCGCGTGATCACGACAGTGATCTCCCAGCGGGACGCCGCGGCGGCGGGCGCCGCGGCGACGATCCTGCGGGCGGCCGCGGCGAGCCCCCTGTCGATCGGACCGAATCTTGCGAGCGCCCTGGCCGGCGTCAGCTGCCAGTACATCGAGGCGCTGAATCGGGCCGTGCACCCGGATCTGCCTGCCCCGAAAGGGTATCCGCAACCCGCCCTGTCGAAGGACGTCGCCCTGGTCGCGCTCTACGCGACCCTGCAGAATAGCGGCACCGCGCATCGCGTCCTGCGCGCACAGCTGGCCTACAGCGCAGCCGCCGTGCATGCGGTCGCCCGAGGCGGCAGGGCCGACCCGCAATTGCGCGAGGTGGCCGAATTCACCGGCGGGATCATCGCGACCTTCCGCAAGGCCAGCCTCGACCAGACGATCGTGCGAACCCTGCCGCAGCAGGCACACCTGCTCATGCGGCAGCTGGATATCTCCCTGCTCGTGGACGTCGCCGAGCCGCTCGCCAACATCGGGGTGTTGGGGGCGCTGCACAGGTCCGGCGACGCGGCCGCGCGAGTCATTCGCAATTCGAAGGTGTCGACCGCCATCCAGATCATCGGCGGTGGCCTCGTTCTCCCGCTCGGCGAGAAGTACGTCCTGAACCCCGCGATCGAACACCTGGTGGGCGGCAGCGCGGAGCGGGCACTGCGGACCGCCACCGACCGCTGGGCGGCGACGGTCACGAGCCAGGCGACCGGCATGGTGACGCTGGCGCGCCGACGGGTCCGGGCCATCGTCCGCGCCGAACACCTCACCGCCGATGTCGGCACCGAGGAGGACCTGATCTACGCCGGCGAGGAGCAGTGGGCCACGTGGTACCCGAATTTCGCTGTCGGGGCGGCCGGCTGAGCCGCTACTTCAGCAGCCGGGAGAGCCGGCGGTCGGCGAGCGGTTTGCCGCCGGTCTGGCAGGTGGGGCAGTACTGCAGGGATGAATCGGCGTAGGACACCTCCCGCACCGTGTCACCGCAGATCGGGCACGGCAGACCGGCGCGTGCGTGCACCCTCAGGCCGGAGCGTTTCTCCGCCTTCAGGGTCGCGGCCCGTTGCCCGACGGACCGATCGACCGCGGCGTGCAGGATCAGCGTCATCGCGGCGTAGAGCCGATCCAGCTCCTCCTCGGTGAGCTTGGCGCCGGACTTGAACGGCGAGAGCCGGGCGGCGTGCAGGATCTCATCGGA
>JBPCOR010000136.1:0-11626 GCA_051000035.1 Mycobacteriales bacterium
GTCATCGGCGGTGGCGTCGCCGCGAACTCCCGGGTTGGCGCGCTCGTGCGGGAGCGGTGCGCCGCCGCGGGGATCACTTTGTGAATCCCGCGGCCGCGGCTGTGCACCGACAACGGCGCGATGATCGCCGCCCTGGGTGCGCGCATGGTCAGGACCGGTGCCCGGCCGGCCGGGCTGGGCGTGCGGACCGATCCCGGCCTGCCGGTGACCGCGACGGCGCCGCGTTAGACCGGTGCCGCGGCGACCATGCGCAACACGTGCACGACACGCCGATGCGGCGCACCGTTTGCGCATGGTCGGGCCGACCCGGCGACCCGGACCGGCCGATCCGGGGCATACCGATGAGTCTCGGCCCGCGGCCTGGTCATACCGGTAGGGACGGCCCGGTCCCGCCGGGCTGAATCCAACGATGAGGAGTCCACCGATGTTGAAGGACAGCGCTGCATTCAGCGGCTTCGCGGTGACGGATCTGGACGCGGCCCGGCAGTTCTACACCGCGACGCTGGGTCTGCACGTCACCGAGGAGAACGGCCTGCTGACGTTGCATCTCGGCGGCGGCACGACCGTGCTCGTCTACCCCAAACCAGGACACGTCCCCGCCGGGTTCACCATCCTGAACTTCCCGGTGGACGACATCGAGGCCGCGGTCGATGAGCTGGTGGGACGTGGTGTGCGATTCGAGCGGTACGACGGTATGCCCGTCGATGAGCGGGGCATCATGCGCGAGGGCGGTCCGTACATCGCCTGGTTCACCGACCCGGCCGGCAACGTCATGTCGGTCCTACAGCAGCGCTGACCCGCCGTGGGGCGCGCGTTCCGGCGACGCCGGGCGCGCGGACAGCCCTCAGCGGCGCGGCCAGCGCAGCAGGTCCGGCGGTGCCGGCCCGGGGGACCCGGTGCCGGTAGTGGGCCGGCTCGTTGCCGTGAGCAGTTCGCGTCCCGAACCGGACGTGCCGCGACGGACGAACGCAGCCGTGTCCTTGAGAATGCCGCCGGGACGGGGGGTGAGGTCGTTGGCGCGCGACCGCATGTTGCTGAAGGTGGCGGCCGCCGTTAGCGTCGATCACAGCGCGCCGGCACCTCGATATCGAGTCGCCGGGCGAGCCTGCGCATCTTCCCGCCCAGGTCGCGCGACAGGTCGTCGTAGTGCACCAGCACGATGTTCGGCTGCTCGCGCCGGGCGCACGCACCGGACAGATGCCACAGCACGCCGGGCCGCGAATCCAGCTCGTCCAGATGCGACACGTCGCGATTGATCCAGCGGAGCAGCCACTCCCGCGCCGGTGGTCGCGCCGCGGCCGGCTCCGGCGCTTTGGTGAGAAGGCGGATGCGCTCGCGATCGAGGTTGTCGCCGTGGTGGTAGAGCGACACCGCCAGGTCGAGTGGGTCGCGAGCCACGACGATGTTGGTGGCCCGCTCGTCGATCGGGATTCCGTCCAGCGGCGGGTGGGTCTTGATGAATCGCCGGTGCTGCCGGGCCGCCAGCCGCTCGTACACCCGCTCCCTGGGGGTGACGAGCATGTCCAGCGACGGCGACTACGCCGGCAGGGACGCCGGCGGATCGGGCGCCTGGAAGATCAGCGATGCGCCGATCAGCTGTACCCA
This sequence comes from Mycobacteriales bacterium, assembly GCA_051000035.1. GTDB lineage: Bacteria > Actinomycetota > Actinomycetes > Mycobacteriales > QHCD01 > QHCD01. The sequence continues at coordinate 1,606 of JBPCOR010000136.1, forward strand.
CGTGGTGCCGCTCCTCGAGCGGGTACTGATGACGATGTCGCCGTGGCGGAAGGGGAATCCGTCCCAGCGAGCGCTGTCCTCGTCGGCGGACACGTATCTCACCGCCGGCTCCGGCAGGCGGTACCTCAGCTACTTCGATGGGTCGTGAGGTCGTTAGCACCGCTAAGGAGAGGCAATCACTTCAGGCCCCCGGCCGGCGCGGGTGCGGGCCGGCAGATCAGCGTCGTCGGCGCGCCGGCGACCCGGGTGAGCACGACGGTCGCCTCGGCCGGGCCGGCCGGCCGCAGTGCCTGGCGCAGCTGGGCCGGGTCGATGGCCGAGCCGCGCTTCTTGATGGTGACCCGCCCGACCTCGCGGTCTCGCAGCAGCGCGCGCAGCCGTTTCAGCGAGAAGGGCATCACGTCGGTCACCTCATAGGCGCGGGCGAACGGCGTATCGATGAGCGAATCGGCGGTGATGTAGGCGATCGTCGGGTCGAGCAGCCGGCCGTGGATTCGCGCGGCGACCTCGGCGACGAGGTGCGCGCGGATGACCGCGCCGTCCGGCTCGTAGAGCCACCGCCCGGGCGCGCCGACCGGTGCGGCGTCCAGCGCCTCGTCGGTCAGGGTGTGCCCGGCCGGCAGCAGGGTCGCTCGGCGCGTCGTGGTCGCGAGCGGGCCGAACCACAATGCCGCCTCCAGCACGGTCCCACCCTCGGACACCCACTCCGCCTCGACGCCGGCCGGCACCAGGTGGTGCGGGATGCCCGGGCCCAGCTTGGCGACCGCGAGGGGGACCGCCGCGCAGATCGACAGGACGGCGTCGACCGGCGGGGAGTAGCCGCGCGGGTCGAACACCCGGCGCCCGCCATGCCGCCTGGCCGGGTCGCAGAAGACCGCGGGCCAGCCCGGCAGGGGTACGTCGGCCGCCCGGGCGCACTCGACCGTCGCGGCCAGCCCGAGCACATCCACGTTGGCCTGCGCGACGGCCGCTGTCAGCGGGTCGGCGTCGACGCCGAGCACCTGAAACCCGGCGCGGGCAAAGGCGATCAGGTCACCGCCGATGCCGCAACACAGGTCCAGCACCCGATCGGGGCCCGCTGCGGCCAACCGGGCGGCCCGGTGCCGGCCCACCGACCCGCGGGTGGCCTGCTCGACGCCGTCCGGCGTGAAGAACATGACCCCCGCGTCGGGCCCGAATTTCGGCCGGGCGCGCTCGCGCAACCGCACCTGGGTGACGGCTGCCGAAACCAGTGGCTCGGGGTGATCGGCCCGCATCGCGCCCAGGGTGGCGAGCAGGCCGGCGGCTCCGACATCGCGGCCGGTGACCGCGCGCAGCGCGGCGGCACCCGCCGGCGTCCGCAGGGCACGGAAGGCGGCGAGATCCACCCGGTCACCGCCCTTAGCTCCTGTTGCCCTGTCCGCGGCACGGCTGAACAGGTCGATCCGGGCCCGCATTGGACCATTGGCACTCACAGCGTTAGAGTGCCAACCAGAGCGAACAGACGACCTGACACCGCGACGGCAGGGAGTTACGCGTTCGTCTCCACACCGAACCATGCCGATCCGCACTGCCTCCTTCGGGAGGCGGTTCACTCCCAGGAGGTCTGAATGCCGACCGCCACCAAGGTCAAGATCAAGCCGCTCGAGGACCGTATCGTCGTCACAGCCAACGAGGCCGAGACGACCACCGCATCGGGTCTGGTCATCCCCGACACGGCGAAGGAAAAGCCCCAGGAGGGCACCGTCGTCGCCGTCGGACCAGGCCGCATCGACGACAAGGGCAACCGGGTACCGATGGACGTCTCCGTCGGGGACATGGTGCTCTACTCCAAGTACGGCGGCACCGACGTCAAGTACGGCTCGGACGAGTACCTCGTCCTGTCCTCCCGCGACGTGCTCGCCATCGTGCAGAAGTAGTCGACAAGCAGTTCACTGCACGGACCCCCGTCCCCACCGGACGGCCGCACGACCCGATCCGCCCCGGCGGCCCCTTCGGGGGCCCCGGGGCGGTCTTACGCATCACCCCGTGAAAGGGATTCACGCAATGGCAAAGATGATCAGCTTCGACGAGCAGGCCCGGCGCGCGATGGAACGAGGCATCGACCAGCTCGCCGGGGCGGTCAAGATCACCCTCGGCCCGCGCGGCCGCAACGTCGTGCTGGACAAGAAGTTCGGCGCGCCAACCATCACCAACGACGGGGTGACCATCGCCCGCGAGATCGACCTCGAGGACCACTACGAGAATCTCGGCGCCCAACTGGCGAAGAACGTCGCCACCAAGACCAACGACGTCGCAGGTGACGGCACGACCACCGCGACCGTGCTCGCGCAGGCGATGGTGCATGCCGGGCTTCGTAACGTCGCGGCGGGTGCGAGCCCGCTCGCGCTCGCACGCGGGATCAGCGCCGCGGTCCAGGCCGTCGGCGACCGCCTCGGCGAGCTGGCCACCGATGTCAGCGGCAAGCAGGAGATCGCCTACGTCGCCACCGTGTCGGCAAACGACGCGACAATTGGCGAGCTCATCGGCGCGGCGATGGACACCGTGGGCAATGACGGCGTCATCACCGTCGAGGAGTCGAGCACACTGCTCACCGAGCTGGAGTTCACCGAGGGCCTGCAGTTCGACAAGGGCTACCTCTCCCCTTATTTCGTCACCGACACCGAGTCGATGGAGGCGACGTACGACGACGCCCGGGTCCTGTTGACCGGCGAGAAGCTCAGCTCGATGGCAGATCTCCTGCCGGTGCTGGAGCAGGTCATGCAGGCCGGCAAGCCGCTGCTCGTGGTGGCCGAGGATATCGAGGGCGAGGCGCTCTCGACCCTGGTCGTCAACTCCATCCGCAAGACGCTGCGGGTCGTCGCGGTGAAGGCGCCGTTCTTCGGTGACCGCCGCAAGGCGTTCCTGGAAGACCTCGCGATCGTCACCGGCGGTGCGGTCATCTCTCCTGACGTGGGCCTGAAGCTCTCCGAGATCGACCTGGACGCACTCGGCACCATCCGGCGTGTCACGGTGACGAAGGACGACACGACCATCGTCGAGGGCGGCGGCGGTGCGGACGCGATCGCGGGGCGAATCGCGCAGCTGCGCCGGCAGATCGAGGAGACCGACTCCGACTGGGACCGCGAGAAGCTGCAGGAGCGGCTGGCGAAGCTCGCCGGTGGCGTCGGCGTCATCCGGGTCGGTGCGGCCACCGAGGTGGAGATGAAGGAGAAGAAGCACCGTGTCGAGGACGCGATCGCGTCCACCCGCGCTGCGGTCGAGGAGGGCATCATCGCCGGCGGCGGCGCTTCGCTGGTGCACGCCGCGTCCGCGCTGGCGGGCGACTGCGGCCTGACCGGCGACGAGGCGACCGGGGTCGGCATCGTGCGGCGAGCCATCATGGCTCCGCTCGCCGGGATCGCCAGCAACGCCGGCCTGGACGGACCGGTGATCGTCGCCGCGGTGGCGAGCAGCGATGACCCCCGCTACGGCCTCGACGCCGAGAACGGCGAATTCGGTGACCTCGTCGCCGCCGGCATCGTCGACCCGGTCAAGGTGACCCGCGCGGCGCTGGTCAACGCCGCCTCGATCGCGGCGATCGTGCTCTCCACGGAGGCGGCGGTCGTCGACGCACCGGCGCGCCGGCCGGCGGTGGCGGCGGGCGGTCACGGCCACGCCCACTGAGCCGGATCGAACCGCCGGGCCGGTTCACTTCGAACGCCGATCACCCCCATTAGGGTGATCGGCAGCTCGGCCCCCGAGCGCGCCGGATCCGGGTGCGTAGTCGAGGGAGGCCCGTCATGGCCAGGATCATGGTCTGCGACGACAGACCGCAGGTCCGCGACCGGATGTCGCACCTCATGTCGCAGGTGCCCGGCGTCGTCCACGTCGACGGCCCGAGCGGATCGCGGGACATCGTCTCCTGCTACTCCTCGTGCCTCCCCGGCGTCGTGCTCTTCTGCGCCGACGTGGACGGCGGGGCGACCGCCGTGCGCGCGTTGCTGCACCGCGAGCCGCATGCCGTCGTGCTCGTCTTCGGCGACGGTGACAACTACGACCACCTCACCGGGGCGATGGCCGCCGGCGCCCGGGGATTCCTGCGCTGGGACGCATCGGGGCTGGAGGTGTCGGCGGCGCTCGCCCACACGCTGCCGATCCGGCCGCCCGGCCGCCCGGCCGCACCGAATCGTAACAACGGTCATTCGACCGGGCCCACCCTCACCGAGCGTGAGTTGCAGGTGCTGCGTGGGATCAGCGAGGGCAAGACCAACGTCGAGATCGGGCGGTCGCTCTTCCTGTCAGAGGACACCGTGAAGACCCACGCGCGCCGGTTGTTCCGCAAGCTCGGTGTCCACCACCGCGCCGAGGCGGTAGCCCGCGCCCTGCGCGACGGGCTGATCCGCTAGCTGGTGGGGCCGCGTCTAGCTGGTGGGCCCGCGTCTAGCTGGTGGGCCCGCGTCCTTCGACTGTGAGAAGGCGTCCGGCGGGTGCGCCGGATGCGGCTCGACCGGCTAGCGCTGGCCCTCGTCGACCGAGGTCATCACGCCGTCGGCGTAGCCGCGCGCGTAGTCCCACGACACGTAGTCGGCCGGCACCGGGCTGTACGCCGGCTCGTGCACCCGGGTCTGCCCGGCGTCCAGCAGATGGCGAAGATTCGACCGCATGAGGTCCCAGCCGAAGTAGTGCGGCTCGCCGCAGTCCTCGCAGTCGACCACGACGCCGCAGATCCCGCGCGGGGCGAGCAGCGCCTGAAAGACCTCGAGATCCTCCAGGTCGGACAGCACGTCCTCGCGCTCGGCCGGCTCCAGCGGCTCAGCGACCTCATCAGCGTCGTCGAGCAGCGCAGCGGGGTCATTGGGGTCCAGTGCGAACGGATCCAGCGGCTCGTCCTCCGTCACGGCTCTACCGTAGCGGCATTTCCCGCCTCCTGCCGCCAGCTAGGCACAGCAACTGTGCGGCTTCGGCGCCGGATACGATGGGCGTCCCGAGCCGAGGACGGTGCGATGACACAAGCCGGGCCCCCAGCCGCCCGCCCAGACGACCTCGCGGCGCCGCGCATCCCGAGCGCCGAGCAGTGGCCGATCGGCCTGACCTTCGGTGACGTTCTGCTGCTGCCAGCCGAGTCCGACGTGATCCCGAGCGAGGCCGACACCGCCAGCCGGGTCACCCGATCGCTGCGGCTGCGGATGCCGCTGCTCTCCTCGGCGATGGACACCGTGACCGAGGCCAGGATGGCGGTCGCGATGGCGCGGCACGGCGGCCTGGGCGTGCTGCACCGTAACGTCGCCGCCGAGGAACAGGCGGCGCAGGTCGATCTGGTCAAGCGGTCCGAGGCCGGGATGGTGAGCAACCCGGTGACGTGCTCGGCCGAGGACACGATCGCGCACGTGGACGCGCTCTGCGGGCGCTACCGCATCTCCGGCGCTCCGGTGGTCGACCGCTTCGGCCAGCTGGTCGGGATCGTCACCAATCGCGACATCCGGTTCGAGACCGACCGCTCGCGCCTCGTCCGTGACGTGATGACGCCGATACCGCTGGTCACCGCGCCGGTCGACGTGTCGCAGGACGACGCGCTGGCACTGCTGCGCCGGCACAAGGTCGAGAAGCTGCCGATCGTGGACGGCACCGGGCGGCTGCGCGGCCTGATCACGGTCAAGGACTTCGCCAAGAGCCAGGCGTATCCGCTCGCCACCAAGGACGGGAGCGGGCGACTGGTGGTCGGCGCCGCCGTGGGCGTCGGCGAGGACGGCTACAAGCGGGGCCGGCTGCTCGTCGATGCCGGCGTCGACGTGGTCGTGGTCGACACAGCGCACGGGCATTCGGCGGCCGTGCTCGACACCGTCCGCCGGCTGGTCGCGGACACCGACGTGGAGGTGGTCGGGGGCAATGTCGCCACCCGGGCCGGCGCCCAGGCAATGGTGGATGCCGGCGCCCACGGCATCAAGGTCGGAGTGGGCCCCGGCTCCATCTGCACGACCCGCGTCGTCGCCGGCGTCGGTGTGCCGCAGGTGACGGCGATCGCGGCTGTCGCCGCGGCGGCCCGTCCGGCCGGTGTCCCCGTCATCGCCGACGGCGGCCTGCAGTATTCCGGCGACATCGCCAAGGCGATCGTCGCCGGCGCCGACACCGTGATGCTCGGCAGCCTGCTCGCCGGCGTCGAGGAGAGCCCGGGCGAGCTGATCTTCATGAACGGCAAGCAGTACAAGTCGTACCGCGGGATGGGCTCGCTGGCCGCGATGCAGAGCCGAGGCGGGCACGTCTCCTACTCCAAGGACCGGTATTTCCAGGACGACGTGCTCGCCGACGACAAGCTGGTGCCGCAGGGGATCGAGGGGCAGGTGCCCTATCGGGGTCCGCTCGAGGCGGTTGCCCATCAGTTGGTCGGCGGACTGCAGGCGGCGATGGGCTACTGCGGGGCCAGGACGATCCCGGAGCTGCAGGAGCGCGGGAGCTTCATCCGGATCACCGCCGCCGGGCTCACCGAGAGCCACCCACATGACATCCAGATGACCGTCGAGGCACCGAACTATCACGGTCGCTGACCGCCCCCGCCGCCCGGCGCGTCAAGTACACCACCAGGCAAGGAAGGCCGCGCGTGCCCGACACGGTTGAGATCGGCGCCGGCAAGGCCGGCCGCCGCGGCTACCACCTCGACGATGTCGCCATCGTCCCGACGCGACGCACCCGCAGCTCGCGGGACGTGTCGACGACCTGGCAGATCGACGCCTTCCGGTTCGACATCCCGGTCATCGCGCATCCATCGGATGCGACCATGAGCCCCGCGACCGTGGTCGGATTCGGACGGCTCGGCGGCCTCGGCGTCCTCAACGCCGAAGGTCTGTGGGCCCGGTTCGAGGATCCGGCCGAACACCTCGCGTCGGTGCCGGCGCTGGCCGAGGAGGACCTGGAAGTCTTTCTCGACGACGAGGAGCCGCAGGTCGAGGACTGGCCCCGCGCGACCAGGCTCTTGCAGCGGCTCTACGCGGCGCCCGTCGTTCCCGGCCTGATCGAGGCCAGGGTCAGGGAGATCCGCGAGCAGGGCGTGACGACCGCCGCCCGGCTGTCCCCACAGCACGCCATGACACTCGCGCCGGTACTGCTCGACGCCGGCGTGGACATCCTCGTCATCCAGGGCACCATCGTCTCCGCCGAGCATGTCGCCTCGGAACGGGAACCGCTGAACCTCAAGGAGTTCATCACCGACCTGGACGTGCCGGTGATCGTCGGGGGGGCGACGACGTACCAGACCGCCCTGCACCTGATGCGCACCGGCGCGGCCGGCGTCATCGTCGGGATGGGCACGGACCGGGCGGCGACGACCGAGGACGTGCTGGGCATCCAGGTGCCGATGGCGACGGCGATCAGCGATGCAGCGGCCGCGCGGCGCGACTATCTCGATGAGACGGGTGGGCGCTACGTCCACGTCGTCGCCGACGGCGAGATCGGCCGCAGCGGCGACCTCGCGAAGGCGGTCGCCTGCGGCGCCGACGCCGTCATGCTCGGCGTTGCGCTCACCGGCGCGACCGGGTTGCCGGGCGGTGGCGCCTGGTGGGAGTCGACCGCGGCGCACCCGACGCTCCCCCGCGGCCAGGTGCATCCTGTCGGGGTCAGCGCCAGCCGGGGGCTGGGCGATCTCGCCACGATCGTGCGTGGACCGGCCCGCGACGCGAGCGGGCGGAGCAACCTCATCGGCGGTCTCGCGCGCGCGATGGCCAAGACCGGCTTCTGCGATCTGAAGGACTTCCAGCGCGTCGGCCTCACCGTCTCCGGGCGGCGCTGACCGGCGCAGGTCAGCGCCGGTCGCGCCGCTTGAACGAAGCCCGTCGGTAGGCTGGGGGTGTGAGTTCGCCCGCCCCAGACGACGCGGTCGTCCTGGTCGTCGACTACGGCGCGCAGTACGCTCAGCTGACCGCGCGCCGGGTCCGCGAAGCCGGTGTATACAGCGAGATCGTGCCGCACGATCTGCCCCTCGAGCAGATCCTCGCCCGCCGCCCGGGCGCCCTCATCCTGTCCGGCGGGCCGGCCAGCGTGTACGCTGACGGCGCCCCGCGCGCGCCGGGTGAGCTGGCCGATGCGGGGGTGCCGACGTTCGGCATCTGCTACGGCTTCCAGCTGCTCGCCCAGGAGCTCGGCGGCACCGTCGCCCGCACCGGTCGTCGCGAATACGGGGCGACCACGGTCACCAGGTCCACTGTGGACAGCCGGCTGTTCCGGGACACCCCGCGGACCCAGTCGGTGTGGATGTCCCACGGCGACGCGGTATCGGAGCCGCCGCCGGGATTCGGGGTCACCGCGTCCTCGCCCGATTCACCGGTGGCGGCGTTCGAGCATGCCGAGCGGCCGATCGCGGGCGTGCAGTTCCACCCCGAGGTCGTGCATTCCCCGCACGGGCAGCGGGTGCTAGAGCATTTCCTCTTCGACGTCGCCGGCCTGCGTCCACTGTGGACAGCCGGCAACGTCGCCGCGGAACTGGTGCAGCGGATCCGCGAGCAGGTCGGCGACAAGCGCGTCATCGCCGCGCTGTCCGGGGGCGTCGACTCCGCGGTCGCGGCAGCCCTGGTGCAGCGCGCGGTCGGCGATCGGCTGGTGTGCGTCTACGTCGACCACGGGTTGATGCGCGCGGGTGAGACCGAGCAGATCGAGCAGGACTTCGTGGCCTCGACCGGCGCGCGTCTGCGGGTCGTCGATGCCGTCGACCGGTTCCTCGCGGCGCTCGACGGCGTCGCCGACCCCGAGCAGAAGCGGCGGATCATCGGCCGGGAATTCATCCGGGTCTTCGAGCAGGCCGCGCGCGATGTCGTGGCCGAGGCGGGCGCCCATGGCGAGTCGGTCGACTTCCTGGTTCAGGGCACGCTGTATCCCGATGTGGTCGAGTCCGGCGGCGGCACCGGCGCGGCCACGATCAAGTCGCACCACAATGTCGGCGGGCTCCCCGAGGATCTGCAGTTCGCCCTGATCGAGCCGTTGCGGACGCTGTTCAAGGACGAGGTACGGCGGGTCGGCACGGAGCTCGGCCTGCCTCCGGAAATCGTCGCCCGCCAGCCCTTCCCGGGCCCGGGCCTGGGCATCCGCATTGTCGGCGCCGTCACCCGGGGGCGGCTCGATGTGCTGCGGGCGGCCGACGCGATCGTGCGGGCGGAGCTCTCCGCCGCCGGACTGGACGAGGACATCTGGCAGTGCCCCGTGGTGCTACTCGCCGATGTCCGCTCGGTGGGCGTGCAGGGCGACGGCCGCACCTACGGCCATCCGATCGTGCTCCGGCCGGTGCACAGTGAGGACGCGATGACCGCTGACTGGTCACGGCTGCCCTACGACGTACTGGCCCGCATCTCCAGCCGGATCACCAATGAGGTGGCCGCGGTCAACCGGGTCACCCTCGACATCACCAGCAAGCCGCCCGGCACCATCGAGTGGGAGTAGCAGGTCTAGCCGGGCGCGCGGCGCACGGCCCGACAGGCGGGCACCGTGGTGATCGCCGCCCGCAGTTGTGCCGATCCAGGGTCCTTGACCACCGCCGCCGCCACGTCACCCAACGGGCGGGTGGTATGCGAGGTCAGGGCGCGCAGGGACACCGCGGACAGAGCGGGCTCGCCCGGGTCGAGCGCCAGCACCTGGCTGGCCCGCTGGGCAAACCAGGTCTGCGCCGCCAGGGCCGCGTTGCGGACCCGCGAGGCGTACGCCGATCCCCCGCTCGTGGTGTCCGGCACGTCGGCCGGCAGTGCGGTGATCAGGCCCGAGGTGCGCCCGCTCGCGGTGGTGAAATAGCCGGCCGCCAGCCGCTGCCCGGTCGCGGCGTCCGCGGGCGGGAATGCGGTGGCAAAGGTGGCGTTGAGCCCGCTGACCCGGTCCTGCCACGCCGTCACCGCGGCGCACACGGACCGGATGTACTGCCGCGTCTGCTGCTGCGCGGAGCTGGGACCGCGGTGCACCCCGAACCGCCACACCGCCGCCCCGCCGGCGCCGACCACCAGCACCAGCAGTACCGCGATCAGGCCCGCCCGGCGGCCGCGGCCGGTCGGCTGGCGCCGGTGGGCGCCGCCGGCGGGCAGCCTCCCGGTGG
>JBPCOR010000165.1:0-5069 GCA_051000035.1 Mycobacteriales bacterium
CTGGCTCGGTCATCTCGGTGGTCTCGTTACCGGGGTCCTCACCGCGGTCATCATCACCTACGCCCCGCGTCCGCGCCGCACGGAGTACCAGATCCTTGGCGTCGGCGCGTTGCTCGCCGTGCTGGCAACGCTGACCGTCGTGCGGGCCGGGATGATCACCTGACCGCAGCGGCGGGCGGCCCGGAAGTTTTCCACATTGTGGATAACGCCTGTGCATGAATGACAGCGGTGTGTTTATTCGACCGGGTCGGCCCGGCATCGGTCGGTCGGCTCAGCGCCAGCGGACCGCCATGATCAGGCCGAGCACGATGAGGGCGAATCCGATGGCGAGATTCCAGTTGCCGAGCCCGGCCATGCCGGGCAGCGGGCTGATGTAGTTGATGACGATGTAGACCAGGCCGACGATGAGCACGGCCACCATCAGCACGACGTACCACGTCGGGCTGGATCCCTTGCGCTTCTCGCGGGTCGCCGCCGACGGCATCACCTCCGCGGGCGGGGTGTAGACCGTTTTCTTTCGGACCCGGGACTTCGGCACGGCTCTCCTCCTGACCTTCGTCGGGTTAGCGTAGACGGGAGCGCCCGTCGACGCACGGCACGGGCCCGGCTGCCGTACGACCGAGGGGATCACGGGTGTCCAATTCGCTGCGTACGGCCATCCGTGGGCTGGGCCAGCTGCTGATCACGCTCGGCGTCATCGTGCTGATCTTCATCGCCTACGAGCTGTGGTTCACCGATGTCGTCAATGCGCGCGTGCAGCACCGGCTCACCACGCAGCTGGAGAAGAGGTGGCGCGCCAACGACGACCCGCTCGTCGGCACGCCCACGCCGGGCACATCGTCATCGAGCCCACCGTCGTCGAGCACCCCGGCACCCGGCGGGACCGGCCAGCCCGGCGAGCCCGGACTGCCGGGTGCAAAGATCACCGACATCCCCATCGGCACCGGCATCGCCATCATCAGGATGCCGCGCCTGGGCCTGGACTATGCCCGCGCGATCGTGCAGGGCACCGGAGACGCGCAGCTGCTCGAGGGTCCGGGCCACTACCCGCAGTCGCCGCTGCCGGGGCAGGTCGGAGACGTCGGCATCGCCGGGCACCGGGTCAGCAAGGGCTCGCCGTTCCTCGATCTGGACAAGCTGAGGCCGGGCGACGCCATCGTCATCGAGACGAAATCGTTCTGGTACACCTACCGGGTGCTGGGTGACCCCACGACGGGCAGCTTCACCGCCGGCACCCCGCAGGGGATCCCGGGCCGGGAAGTCGTCACCCCGGACAACGGCGCGGTGCTCGATCCGGTGCCCGATCATCCCGGCGAGGCGCCGACGATGCGGCTGCTGACGCTGACCACGTGCACGCCGAAATTCTCCGCGAGCCACCGGCTGATCATCCACGCCCGCCTCGCCGGCTCGCCTCGGCCGACATCGGCCGGGCCGCCGCCGGCGCTGTCGGCCGGTGCCTCGGCGAGCGGGTGAGACCGTGTATCTCTGGATCTGGCGCATACTGCCCGGCGGCATCCCGGGCAAGGTGGCCGGCTGCCTGCTGCTCTTCCTCGCCGCGGTCGCGCTGCTCTTCTTCGTCGTCTTCCCGTGGCTCGAGCCGCTGCTGCCGCTGAATTCGGTGACGGTGGGGCCGTGAGCGCTGCCGGCGTATGGGGGCCGCGGGTGCTCGTCGTGGACAACTACGACAGCTTCGTCTTCAACCTGGTGCAGTACCTCGCCCAGCTCGGCGTCGACTGCGTCGTACGCCGGAACGACACGATCGACGTCGATGTGCTGGACGAGGTGTCACCCGAGGCCGTGCTCATCGGCCCTGGTCCGAGTACGCCGGAGCGGGCCGGGATCAGCGTGTCGATGGTCACCGAGTGCGCCCGCCGGCAGCTACCGCTGCTGGGAGTCTGCCTCGGGCACCAGGCGATCGCGGTCGCATTCGGCGGCAACGTCGACCGGGCGCCGGAGTTGCTGCACGGCAAGACCAGCGAGGTGCACCACCGGGGCGATCCGCTCTTCGTCGACCTGCCCAACCCGTTTACCGCCACCCGGTATCACTCCCTCACCGCGATGCCGGAGTCGCTGCCCGACGAGCTCGCCGTCACCGCGTGGACCGGGTCCGGCGTGATCATGGCGCTGCGGCACCGGGAGCTGCCCATCGCAGGGGTCCAGTTCCATCCCGAGTCGATGCTCACCGACGGCGGTCATCTGATGCTGGCGCGGTGGCTCCGCGAGGCCGGGCTGCCGGCCGACATCGCGGCTGCACGGGTGATGTCCGAGCGGATCGCGCGGGTGCGGGTGGGCGAGATCGGTGCCTAGCTGTCGCTAGCCCGACCGGCCGCCGCCGTGTCCGTGGCTACGTGACGGCTTCGTCGGGTGGGACGGCTTGCTCGCCGGCGGCGACGTGCTCGGCGGCGACGTGCTCGGTGGTGGCGACGTGGTCGGTGGCGACGACGCGATGGTGTGCGTCGGGATTGTCGGCGGGGGAGGCGCGCTTGACGTCGTCGACAGCGTCGTGCTCGGCTGGGTGCTGGTCGGGGGAGTCGAGCTGGTCGGGGTGGTGCTCGGCGTCGTGGTCGGGGGTGTCGTGGGTGGGGTCGTGGTTGTCGGGGGCGTGGTCGGCGGCGGAGCGATCGCGATGGCCAGGATCATCTCCTTGCCGATGGGCTGAGTCGTGCCCGCGCTGGGGTTCTGCTTGGTTACCGTCCCGGGGACGGCGGTGTCCGACTTCTGGGGCAGGATCGTGATCTGCGTGAAGCCCGCGTCCCTGAGGTCGGCCTGCGCCTTGTCCCCGGCCTCCCCGGTGACGCCCGGGACCTTCACCTTGCCGGTCGAGACGGTCAGGGCGACCGCCGAGCCCGGCGCGACCGGCATTCCCGGCGCGGGCGCCGCTTTGATGACCGTCCCGGCCACGTGCTTGTCGTCCTGCATGGCTGGGTCGCCGGCCAGTTTCAGGTTCTGCTGCCGCAGTTGATGCTCGGCTTCTGTGAGCGACATGTTGATGACGTCGGGCACCGTCGTCTGACTCAGGCCCAGGCCGACGGTGAGGTCGACCGGGCTGCCCTTGCCGGCGGTCCCCCCGGTGACGGGCTGCTGCCTGATCACCTTGCCCTTCTGGTCCGCCCTTGACTGGGTGGACGTTTGATTGCCCACCGTCAGCCCCGCCTTGCTGAGGCTTGCCGTCGCGTCGGCTACGGTCATCCCGACGACGTTCGGGACCGGGACCACGCCGGCATCGGGCTTGTTGTTGCCGTTCAGGGCCCGCGGGATCAGGACGGCGGCCACCACGAAGATCGCCACGACCACCAGTGCGAGCGCGGCGAAGCCGACGTTGCGGTTGCGGCGGCGCCGGCGCTGATCGGCGAGATCGGCCGCGGTCGTACGGCGGGGCGCGCCGGCTGCCGCGACCGTGGCGGCACCGACGGCCGCGCCGATCACGGCGGTCCGGTCCGGCTGGCGCAGCACCGCCTCGGCAGCGACCGGCCGGCCGCTGTTGATCCGCACCAGGTCCGCCCGCATGTCCGCGGCACTCTGGTAGCGGTTGTCCGGATTCTTGGCCAGCGCCTTGAGCACGATCGCGTCCAGCTGCGGCGACACGTCGGGGTTCCGGCTGCTCGGCGGCCGCGGGTCCTCGCGGACGTGCTGGTAGGCCACCGCCACCGGCGAATCGCCGGTGAACGGCGCGCTGCCGGTGACCAGCTCGTAGAGCAGGCACCCGGTGGAGTACACATCGGAGCGGGCGTCGACGGTTTCACCGCGGGCCTGCTCAGGCGACAGGTACTGGGCCGTGCCGATGACCTGAGCGGTGGCCGTCATGGTCGCTGCACTGTCGGTCACGGCGCGGGCGATGCCGAAATCCATCACCTTGACCGCGCCGGTGCGGGTGATCATCACGTTGCCGGGCTTGACGTCGCGGTGGATGATGCCGTTGCGGTGTCTGAAGTCCAGTGCGGCGCAGATGTCGGCGGTGATCTCGACTGCTCGCCGGGGCATCAGCGGACCCTCGGCCTTGACGATGTCGCGCAGGGTCCGGCCCTCGACGTGCTCCATCACGATGAACGGCGTGCGTCCCGCCCCGCCGTTGGGTTCCTCACCGGTGTCATAGACCGAGACGATCGACGGATGGTTGAGCGACGCGGCCGCTTGCGCCTCGCGGCGGAACCGGACCTGAAATGCCGGGTCGCGGGCGAGGTCCGCGCGCAGCACCTTGATCGCCACGGTCCGGCCGAGGCGAACGTCGCGCCCGCGGTGCACCTCGGCCATCCCGCCGTGCCCGATGACCTCGCCCAGCTCGTACCGGTCGCCGAGGAGCAGGTGAGCTGGCTCCGCCGGCGGTTCCGGTGGCGTGCTCACCGCGACATCCCGGCCCGCGCTGCCGGCGAGGCGGAGCGCAGGGCATGGTGCTGCCCGGTGTCGCCGTGCTTGCCCGGCCCCGACGGCTTGCCTCCCGAGGGCTGGGGGTTCTTGGAGGGCTGGGGGTTCTTGGAGGGCTGGGGGTTCTTGGACGGCTGGGGGTTCTTGGACGGCTGGGCGGATCTCGATGGCTTACCGGGGTCGGAGGACGTCACCGGACCCTGCCCGGCGCGAGTCACGACCAGGATGATCCCGCTGCCCCACGGCAGCGTCGTAGGCGAGTCCATCCGGACTCCGGAGGCGTAGCGCACTGCTGAAACCCTACCTGCTGCCTCTGGCGAGTCCTGGTAGGAAATTCTGGGCTCGAGGTGCAGGTCACGCAGCTTGCTACTGGCCTGATCGACGGGCAGGCCGACCAGCGCACCTGGATAGACCGTCGACCGGTCGACCACCGGTAGGCCCGAGGACCTGGGCGCGCTGGACGGGGTGGCCGGCTGTGTCGAGGTGGCAGACGGGTGGGACGCGGACGGGTGCGACGCGGACGACGCATGCGTCGACGACGTCGTCGTCGACGGGGTGGCGGACCGGGTCCCTGCCGGGGTCACGGGGCCGGTGGCCTGCCCGGTCACGGTCGGCTGCCGCGCGGGCGTGCCGGTGCCGCGCGAGTCCGATCCCAGGGCCAGCCCGGTCAGCGTCCCGCCGACGGCGAGTACGGCCAGGCCGATGAC
>JBPCOR010000288.1:0-2579 GCA_051000035.1 Mycobacteriales bacterium
TCGACCAGGCGCTTGGCGTCGGCGTCATCCATCTCGGTGAGATTCATGATCACAGGGGTGCCCTCGCGGAATTGCTCGCCGATCGTGCGCGCCTCGTTGTAGGTGCGCGGGTGCAGCGTGGTGATCAGGGTCAGCCCGGTGTCGTCATAGGCCGTCGCGGTCGCCGTCGCGGTCGCTGCGGCGGCCTCCGGCTGCCAGGCCCGCAGCGGAGTGCGATCCGCGCGGGCTGCCCCGGCCGCCTGACCGTCGCGGTGGCCGCCGTAGTCGGAATACTCCTCCGCGGCCCTCGTGTCGTCCTCATCGCGGTTCTCGTCGTCCTCGACGAGACCGAGGTAGATCCCCATCTTCCGCATGGCGTGTGCCATTCGGTCGTCCTTCCTCGGGTTGTCCGGCACCGGTGATGTGGCAGCCTGCGGCGGACCCTACCCGACAATCGGTGGCCTTCCCCCGAGCAACGCCGTGCCGACACGCACGTGTGTCGCGCCGTGCACGATCGCCTGCTCGAAGTCCGCTGTCATGCCCGCCGAGAGCATGATCGCGTCTGGATGGTCGTGGCGCAGATCGCCGGCCGCACGGGCCAATTCGGCGTACGCCCGGTCCGGATCCCACGACAGCGGTGGCACCGCCATCAGACCCGCGAGCCGTAGCCCGCCGCAGCGTGCGACGGAGTCCGCGAGACCGCCGAGCGCTTCGACGGGCGCCCCGCCGCGCTGCGGGTCGCCGTCCAGGCTGACCTGCAGGCAGACGTCGACGGTGCGCCGCACCCGGCCCGCCGCGGCGCCCAGCGCATCGGCGAGCGCGGCGCGGTCGATGCTGTGCACGCACGCGGCGTACGCGGCGACCGACCGGGCCTTGTTGCGCTGCAGTCTGCCGACGAAATGCCAGCGCAGGGCGGGTAGCTCGGCTGCCTTCGCGGCCGCCTCCTGATCGCGGCTCTCCCCGACGTCGGCGACACCGAGGTCGGCGAGCCGGCGTACGTCGTCGAGCCCGAATGTCTTCGTCACCGCGATCAGGGTCACCGACCCCGCCGGCCGGCCGGCCCGCGCCGTCGCGGCCGCGATCCGGCTCGACACGTCGTGCAGCCGATCCGCGATCTCGACCCGCCTCGGGTCCTCGGATGCCACCGGTGCGGGCGGGACCGGTGGGCTCCCCGTCATGACAGCCACGCGACGCCTGCCTGCCGGCCGGTCAGGCCGTCGCGCCGGTAGCTGAAAAGGTCGGGATCCTCCGCCGTGCACCGCGGGTCGGCGGTCACCTGCCGCACACCGCGATCGGTCAACTGCCGGGCGAGACCGGCCCGGATGTCCAGGCCGGGCGTCCCGTCGGCGGTCCGGCAGCGCGAGCATGGCAGCCGCGCGTCGACGTCCGCGGCCATCTCGGCAGGGACCTCGTAGCAGCCGCCGCAGATGGCCGGGCCCAGCAGGACGTCGATACCGCCGACCGACGCGCCCCGGTCGACCATCGCCTCGACGACCCGCTCGCCGCTGCCCGCGGACGCGCCGACCCGGCCCGCATGTGCGACCGCGACCACGCCCGCGGCGGCGTCGGCGAGCAGGACCGGCACGCAGTCGGCGACCAAGACCACCAGCGCGATGCCCCGTGTGCCGGTCACCAGCGCATCGGTGTCCGGGATCACGGCCCGCCGCGGCCGGTCGACCACCTCGATCCGGTCGCCGTGCACCTGACTCATCCAGCTCACCGATGACGGCGGCACACCGATCGCGGTCGCGAGCCGGCGCCGGTTGGCAGCGACGGCGACCGGGTCGTCGCCGGTTCCGGCGGCCAGGTTGAACGAGTCGTACGGCGGCCGACTGGCCCCACCGCGGCGGGAGGTGACCACCCGCCGTGGCACGGGAGCCACCGGCGTCATCGGTCCGGCCCGTCGAACGCCGGCTATTTGAGGAAGTCCGGGATGTCGAGGTCGTCGTCGAACTCGGCCGGGCGCGGCTGGGCCCCTGGGCGGGCGCCGACCGGTGCGGGTTCGCGGGACGGCTGCAGCCCGCCGCCGGCCGGTCGCGGCGATCCGCCGTTGTGCGGCCGGCCGCCGGGCTCGGAGCCCACCAACTGGGAGCCCACCAGATGGGAGCCCCCCAGATGGGAGCCCACCAGATGGGAGCCCCCCAGATGGGCGCCGCCCGATCGCGAAGCCCCGCGTCCGTCCGCCCCCGACCCGCCGGCCGCACCGGCGTCGTTCTCCCGTTTCGCCGGTTCGGAGCGTTTGTACGTCGGCGAACCGCCATCGAAGCCGGCCGCGATGACCGTGATGCGTACCTCGTCGCCCAAGGCGTCGTCGATCACCGCGCCGAAGATGATGTTGGCGTCGGGGTGGGCGGCCTCGGCGACGAGCGTCGCCGCCTCGTTGATCTCGAAGAGCCCGAGGTCCGAGCCGCCGGAGATCGACAGCAGTACGCCGTGCGCGCCGTCCATGCTCGCCTCCAGCAGCGGGCTGGCGACCGCCGTCTCGGCGGCCGCGACCGCTCGATGGTCACCGCGCGCGCTGCCGATCCCCATCAGCGCCGAGCCCGCTCCGCGCAGCACCGACTTCACGTCGGCGAAGTCGAGGTTGATCAGCCCCTGCG